>NZ_JBIVAX010000037.1:0-88818 GCF_044745805.1 Kitasatospora sp. NPDC086801 | reverse complement strand
GGCCCCCGTGGTGGTGGGGGCCCGGGGGCCGCGGGCGGGGGCGCCGCCGCCGTGGGCCCGGGGGGCGGGGGGGGGGCGGGGGGGGCCGGGCCCCCCGCGCCGCCCCGCCGGCCCCCCCGCGGCCGGGTTGCCGGCGACCCCGCTCGCGGTCACCGCCGCCGACGTGCTCGCCTGGGACCGCGAGCGCGGCGAACCGCCCCTCGGCCACGGCTTCACGCCCGAGCAGGAGGCCCGGGTGCTGGCCGAGGCGACGGGTTCGAGGGCCTGAGTAGACCGCCGACCCGAGGACGGCCACCCCGTCCTGACCGGTTGTCAGTGGCACACGCTATGGTCGGCCCCGAACGATCCCACCAGCACCTGCACAGCACCGCCAGGGGGCACCATGACCGCGCACCGCACCACCGCGCACAGCGCCGGCCCGCGCACCACCCCGCCCGACGCGCCGCTCAGCACCGCCGATCTCGTCGAGGGCTGGCGGCGGGTGGGCGTCCGCGAGGGCATGGCGATGATCGTGCACTCCTCACTCTCCAGCCTCGGCCGGGTCGACGGCGGCGCCGCGGCCGTGGTGGCCAGCCTGCGCGAGGCGGTCGGGCCCGGCGGCACGGTCGCGGTGCCCACCTTCACCACCGACGTCGTCAGCGACCCGGCTCCGGAGCACACCGGCCTGCCGAGCCCCGAGGTCGCCGAACGGCGGGCCGCCGTCCCGCTGTTCCACACCGGGCTCCCCTCCCGCATGGGCGCCGTCCCGGAGGCGCTGCGCGCGCTGCCGGAGAGCCTGCGCAGCACGCATCCGCAGGCCTCGGTCGCCGCGGTCGGGGCGCACGCCCGCGAGGTCACCGCCCGCCGCTCACTGGGCTTCGCGGTCGGCCGCGAGTCGCCCTTCGGCGCGCTGCACGACCTCGGCGGGTACGTGCTGCTGATCGGCGTCGGGCACAACCGCAACACCTTCCTGCACTACGCCGAGACCTTCGCGCCCAACCGCCGGCTCAAGCTCCGCCGCTTCCCGATGGCGATCCAGGGCGAGCGGGTCTGGATCGAGGCGCCCGACGTGGGCAACGACAACGACACCCACTTCCCGGTCGTGGGGCGGGAGTTCGAGGAGCGGGCGGGCATCCGCGAGGTGCTGGTCGGCAGCGCGCCCTGCCGGCTGATCCCGGTCCGGGAGCTCATACCCTTCGCCGTCCGCCGCCTCACCGAACTGCTGGCGGCGGACGGCTCCGGAGCGGCGTAGCCCGATCGACCACCCGCTTCCTCAAGCGGCCGACCGGACCACGCCCGTCACCAGGTCACCCACTCACCGGGCGACCCAGGCCTCCACACATCCCGGGCTCAACGCACCCGGGGCTCAACGCACCCGGACGCCAACGTACCCGGACGCCAACGTACCCAGGTCTCAACGCACCCGAGCCTCAACGCTCCTCGTCGTGCAGCGAGTTGGTCTCCTGGATCTTCTTCCAGGACTTCGGCTCCACCGGCAGCTGCCCGTCGGCCCCTCCCGCGTCCGCACCCGGCGCGAGCGAGGCCGCAGCGGCCACTGCGGCCGGCACCGGCCCGGTGGCCGGCTTCGAGGCGGTGAACAGCCAGGTGGCGAAGAGGTCCCCGAGCTTCTTCCCGGAGACCTTCTCGGCGTACGCCTGGAACTCCGGGACGGTGGCGTTGCCGTACCGGCGCTCGGTGGGCCAGCCCTTCAGGATCTGGAAGAACTTGTCGTCCCCGACGGCGTTGCGCAGCGCCTGGATGGCCACCGCGCCCCGCTCGTAGACGGCGTTCGAGAACTGGTCGGCGGCGCCCGGGTCGCCCGGCTTGACGGTCCAGAAGGGGTCGTCGGCCGGGTGCGAGGCGTAGACGTAGTCGGCGAGTTCCTGTGCCGTGCCCTCGCCCTCGTGCTCGGACCAGAGGAACTGCGCGTACCGGGCGAAGCCCTCGTTCAGCCAGATGTCGCTCCAGCGCGAGACCGAGACGCTGTCGCCGTACCACTGGTGGGCCAGCTCGTGCACGACGACGGAGGTGTTGGAGCCGCGCGCGAACTGCCGGGGGCTGTAGAAGACCCGGGTCTGGGTCTCCAGGGCGAAGCCGGTCTTGACGTTGGGCACGTAGCCGCCGACCGAGCTGAACGGGTACTCGCCGAAGTAGCCGCTCAGCCAGTCGACCAGTTCGCCGGTGCGCTCGACACTGGCCTTGGCCGCGTCGGCGTTCTCGCCGAGGTCCTTGCTGTACGCGTTGTAGACGGGCAGCCCACTCGGCGTGGTGTCGGTCGTGACGTCGAACTTGCCGACCGCGAGGGTGGCCAGGTAGGTCGCCTGCGGCTTGTTCTCGCGCCAGCTGTAGCGGGTCCAGCCGGCCTGGGAGACGGCGCCGGTCAGGATGCCGTTGCTGATCACCTGGTTGCCGTCCGGCACCTGGACCGAGACGTCGAAGGTGGCCTTGTCGCTCGGGTGGTCGTTGCTCGGGAACCACCACCACGCCGACTCGGGCTCACCGGCGGCCACCGCGCCGTCCGGCGTGCGCAGCCAGGCGGTGAAGCCGTACTTCTTCACGGTGGACGGGACGCCCTTGTAGCGGACCACCACGGTGGCCAGGCTGCCCTTGGCCAGCGGCCGGGCGGGCGTGACCTCCAGTTCCTGCTCCCCGCTGGTGGCGAAGGTCGCCGGACGCCCGTTGACCCGGACCTCCTGGACGTTCAGCGCGAAGTCCAGGTTGAACCGGGAGAGGTTCTCGGTCGCCGTGGCGAGGATGGTGGTGGTGCCCTCCAGTTCGTCGGTGGCGGGCTGGTATTTCAGCCGGATGTCGTAGTGCGAGACGCGGTACCCGCCGTTCCCGTAGGTCGGGTAGTACGGGTCTCCGACGCCGGCCGCGCCGGGTTGGAAGTCGGCCGCCGAGGCGGGGACGGCCAGGAACAGGCTCAGGGCGCTGGCAGCAGAGACGATCAGCCTCTTGCGCACGTGGTCCTCCAGGGTCACGGGGACGATGGGTCGGATCGATCCTTGTCCCGGTAGGCCCCGGTCCACTCCCTGATTGTGAGATGTTCATGAAAAGAAACGGGCCGAAACGGCACCGCCGCGGCACCGTCACACACCCCACCGGCCCCCCGCGCCCCACCCGTCCCTCGCACCCCGGCCCCTCACCCCCCCCCCCGACCACCACCACCCCGGCTGCCACCGCCCCGGCGGCCACCCCCGCACCGCCCTCACCCGCCGAGCGCCACCGGCGCCCGCACCAGCGAGCCGTACTCCGTCCACGAGCCGTCGTAGTTCTTCACGTGCGGGTACCCCAGCAGCTCGGTGAGCGCGAACCAGGTGTGCGCGGACCGTTCGCCGATCCGGCAGTACGCGATCACCTCGCGCTCCGGTTCCACGCCCTTCCCCCCGTACAGCGCCCGCAGTTCCTCCGCCGAGCGGAACGACCCGTCGTCGTTGGCCGCCTGGGACCAGGGGACGTTGACCGCGCCGGGGATGTGCCCGGGCACCTGCGCCTGCTCCTGCGGCAGGTGCGGCGGCGCGATCAGCTCGCCCCGGTACTCGGCGGGCGAGCGGACGTCGACCAGCACCGCGTCCGAGCCGGGCTTGGCGAACACCTCGGCCTTGCCGAGCACTTCGTCCCGCAGTGCCCGCAGCTCCGGGCGCTCGGGCCCGGTCAGCCGGTAGGCGGTGTGCTGGTAGTCCATCACCTCTTCGGTGAGCCCGCGCCCCTCCAGCTCCCACTTCTTGCGCCCGCCGTCCAGCAGCCGCACGGGCCCGAAGCCCCGCAGCCGCAGCAGCCAGTAGGCGTACGCGGCGAACCAGTTGTTGTTGCCGCCGTAGAGCACCACGGTGGTGTCGTCCTCCACGCCGGCCGCCCGCAGCAGGTGCTGGACGCCCTCCCGGTCGACGTAGTCGCGGCCGATCCGGCAGTGCAGGTCGGTGGTCCAGTTCCAGCCGATCGCGCCGGGGATGTGGTCCCGGTCGTAGGCGGTGGTGTCCTCGTCCACCTCGACGACCCGGATCGTCCCGTCGTCCAGGTGGTGGGCCAGCCACTCGGTGCCCACCAGCGCCTCGGGGTGTGCGTAGCCGTTGCCGGTCATCCCAGGCCCTCCTTCGCTCTGCCCAGGCTGCGGGGCCCGACCACGGGCACAGCGGGCCGCACGCGGACACGGCGGGGCGCCGGCGACCGGGCCGGACAGTTCGACGCTACGCCGACCGTCCGGCCCGGGCCACCCCACTCAGGAGAAGACCACGGAACGCAGCTTCAGCCGGTCGCCGAGCTTCTTGCCGGGGTTCATGACGTAGAAGACGTCGCCGTTGCAGTCGAAGTCCAGGAAGACCGTGGCCGTCGAGGTGGTGAAGTTCTCCGGCGCGAAGGCCGGGTCCTTCTCGGTGGCCCCGAACAGGTTGATGCACTGGCCGCTCTCCGGGTCGGCGAGCCCGGCCGGCACGCCGGGGCCGACCCTGTAGAGGAAGTCGCCGGTGGCGGCGTTGGCGGAGGTCGGAACCGCGAGGACGAGGGCGACGGCGCTGGCGACGGCGAGTGCGGTGTTGCGGAGACGCATGATTGATGGCCTTTCAGGAGGTACCTGGTGGTACCTGATGCATTGATGCGAGATCACCCTAGAGGCCCAAAATCAGCAGAAACGGTTCTCCCAAGCCACTCTTTCGGGTGGTTTAAGCGGCAAAGCCGCGACCTTCATCGGGAAACCGCCGCCCACACCCGCCGCCCCGCGCCCCCGCTCAGTTCGACGGGGCCGAGAAGGAGTACCCCTGGTCGACCAGCACCGGCAGGTACGCCTTCAGCGCCGCCACCGTCTGTGAGCGGTCGCCGCCGCCGTCGTGGTTGAGCACGATCGACCCGGGCCGGACGTTCTTGAGGATCCGCTCGGTGATCGCCGCCGTCCCGGGCTCGGCCCAGTCCTCCGGGTCCACCGACCAGCCCATCGGCCGCATCCCGAGCTCGGAGCTCACCTTGAGCGCGACCGCCGACCAGTCCCCGCCGGGCGCCCGGAACCAGGTCGGCTGGCGTCCGGTGATCCGCTGGAGCAGGTCGGAGGTGCGCTCCAGCTCGTCCCGCACCGCCTCCTCGGGCATGTGCCGCAGGTCGGGGTGGGTCCAGGTGTGGTTGCCGATGTGGTGGCCGCGGTCGGCGATCTCCCGCACCAGCCCCTGGTTCTCGACGGCGCACTCGCCGACCAGGAAGAAGGTCGCCCGGATCCCGTACTGCTGGAGCAGCGCCAGCACGGTCGGCGTGTACCGGGGGTCCGGCCCGTCGTCGATGGTGAGCCCCACCACCCGGCCAGCCGGGTCGAGTTCGTTGACCGGCTTGCGCTCGGCCTCCGTGAGCACCCGGTGGACGGGCGCCGGCGGGACGGGGGCGGGCGGCGGGCCGGAGGGGGTCGACGCGGGCGTCCCGGACGGCCCGGGGGTCGACCCGGCGGCCTCCGGTACGGCACCCGGCGGCCGCGCCGTGGTGTCCGCACCGGCGTCCCCGCCGCTCCAGGGGCTCCCGCAGCCGGCCGCCCCGAGCAGGGACATCCCGGCCGCGACCAGCAGCAATCGCCGCGAGGGCATTCGTGAGTAAATCTGATGATCTGACAGCATTCTGAATGCTTCCCCCGTGTACCGCCGCCGCTCCCCGATGGCGCCTCAGACGGGCCCGATCACCACTCCGACGGCGCAAGCACACCCCTCCCTCCCCCGGCCTCCCCACCACTCCCCCGACCGGACGCCCGGCCTCCCCTCCGGACCGCTACGCTGTGCCTTCCCCAGTGTGATGATCTGCCATCAGAGGACGTGGCCATGACGACAAGTCAGGACATCCCGGACCAGGGCCGGCCCGACGACGACCCCACCGAGCTGAGCCAGTGGGAACGGTTCGGCGTCGACACCACCGCCCCGCACTCGGCGCGCGTGTACGACTACTGGCTGGGCGGCAAGACCAACTTCCCGCCGGACCGCGCCATGGGGCAGGCCATCGAGCAGGCCGTGCCGAGCGTCAAGCAGATGGCCAAGGCGAACCGCGCCTTCCAGGGCCGGGCCGTCCGCCACCTCGCCCGGGAACACGGCATCCGGCAGTTCCTCGACCTCGGCACCGGCATCCCCACCTCGCCCAACACCCACGAGATCGCCGAGGCGGTCAGCCCCGGCACCCGGGTGGTCTACGTCGACAACGACCCGATCGTGCTCGCCCACGCCCGCGCCCTGATGGTGTCCAGCCCTGCCAGCCGGACCACCTACATCCACGCCGACCTGCGCAAGCCCGAGGAACTGTTCACCGACCCGGCGCTCACCGCCACCCTGGACCTCACCCGGCCGGTCGGCCTGCTGATGATCGCCGTGCTGATGCTCATCGCCGACGAGGACGACCCGTGGGGCCGGGTCGCCGCCCTGCGCGACGCCCTGCCCGCCGGCAGCTGCATCGCCCTCACCACCCCCACCCAGGACTTCGACCCGGAGGCGGTCGGCAAGGTCACCGAGGCCGCCCGGGCCGGCGGCATGACCCTCGTCCCGCGCACCCGCGACGACGTCCTGCGCTTCTTCGACGGCTGGGACCTGGTCGAGCCGGGCCTGTCCCCCGTCCTCGCCTGGCGCCCGGACGGCGAGCCGCCGGCCGACCCGAAGGCCGCGTACTACTGGGGCGGCGTCGCCATCAAGCGCTGAGCCCGCCCCGGACCAGGCCGGGGACGGGGCCGAGGCCCCGGCCCGACGGGCCCCGCTGCCACCGAGCCCACCCCGGGTGGGGCAGGCCGCACCAGGCCGGCCCCACCCGGCGGCTCACTTCAGCAGCCGCGACAGCCGCCGGTCCGCCAGCGGTTTCCCCCCGGTCTGGCAGGTCGGGCAGTACTGCAGCGAGGAGTCCGCGAAGGACACCTCGCGCACGGTGTCCCCGCAGACCGGGCAGGGCAGGCCGGTCCGGCCGTGCACCCGCAGCCCCAGCTTCTTCTCCGCCTTCAGCTCCCCCGCCGCCAGCCCGCGCGAGCGCTCCACCGCGTCCCGCAGCGTGGCGCCGAGCGCCTCGTAGAGCCGCTCCGTCTCCTCCCCGGTCAGGCCGGCCGCCAGTTTGTACGGGGACATCCGGGCCGCGTGCAGCACCTCGTCCGAGTAGGCGTTGCCCACCCCGGCCAGCACGCCCTGGTCCCGCAGCACGCCCTTGAGCCGGCGCCGGTCGCCGCTCAGCAGGGCGGCGAAGTCCGCCAGGGTGAACGCCGGGTCCAGCGGGTCCGGGCCGAGCCGGGCCACCCCGGGCACCTCGGCCGGGTCCTCCACCACGTAGACCGCGAGGCCCTTCTTGGTCCCCGCCTCGGTCAGGTCGAAGCCGTCGCCGGCCTCCCCGGCCAGGCGCAGCCGTAGCGCCAGCGGGTTCCTCGGGCTCGGGCGCGGCGGCTCGGCGGGCAGGCCGTCCTTCCAGCGCAGCCAGCCGGCGCGGGCCAGGTGGACCACCAGGTGCAGTCCGCCGGCCTCGATGTCCAGGAACTTGCCGTGCCGGGTCACCGGGCCGACGGTCCGCCCCTCCAGCGCGGTGACCGGCGGGTCGTACGTCTTCAGCGCGCTGATCGCGACCGGCTGCACGCGGGCGATGACGCGCCCGGTCAGCCGCTCGGACAGGAAGGCGCTCAGCGCCTCGACCTCGGGCAGCTCCGGCATGCGCCCAGTCTCCCGCAGCCCCGGGCCGGCCGCCCGCCCGTGCCCCACCCTCGCCTTTGCCCGGCCCCCGCCCGGGGCGCAGGCTGGAACTACGCGCCGTATCCCGCGTCCCCCATGCGCCCCCGCCCCGGAGCACCGTGATGAGCATCCTTGAGGAACAGATCGACCTCGCCGTCCCCGTCCTCGTCGCCTGGGAGCAGCTGCACCGGGTGCACGACTACCCGCAGTTCGTCGACGGCGTCCGCAGCGCCCACCCGCACGGACGGAACCTGGCGCACCTCGGGGTGGAGGTCGGCGGCGCCGAGCGGGCGGTGGACACCGAGATCACCGACCGCGGCCGGGGCCGGGTGATGTCCTGGCGGACGCTCGACGAACCGCGGCTGCACGGCGCGTTCGCGCTCCTGCCGCTGGCCGCCCGGCGCACCCGGCTGCAGATCCGGGTGGAGTACGACCCGGAGGCGATGCACGAGGCGTTCGGCGGGCCGCGCGGTTTCGCCCTGGCCGGGGCGATCGAGCGGACCGTGCGGGGCGACCTGGAGCACTTCCGGGAGCTGGTCGAGGAGCGGGTCGGCGCGGCGGGCGGACACGGGTGAGCACGGCGGGCCGGCCCGGGTGAGCGCGGCGGCCACCCGCACGTAAGGGCCGCATAAGACCAGCTCAGCGCCGGTGGTGAGGCTGTTCACAGCGGACCTCCGGCCCGACCGTTTCACTTTCAACCTGTGGCAGACTCGGATGCCATGAACATCGGCCCGGTCACCAGGACGCTCCGCGCGGCGGTCTTCGCCGCGCTGGTCGTGCTGCTCGCCGGGCTCGGCCAGGTGGTGGTCACCGGCCGCGCGCTGCCGGCCGGGACGATGGCCCTGGCCTCCGTCGCCGTGTTCGCGGTGGCGTACGCGCTGGCCGGCCGCGAGCGCGGCTACCCGGCGGTCGCGGCGGTGTTCCTGCCGCTGGAGCTGGGCGTCAGCGCGCTGTTCGACTTCGCCCAGACCGCCTGCCCGTCGCTGCCGCCCGGCGCCGCGCACGGCTTCCAGCCGCTGCTGTGCGGCGGCGGCTCACTGGGCGGGTTCCTGCTCGGCCACGGCGTCTCCCAGCAGACCGGCGTCCTGCTGCTCCTGCTGCTGCACGCCGCGATCGCGCTGGCCGGCGCGTTCTGGCTGCGCCGCGCGGACGCCGCGCTGGCCGGCCTCGCCCGCACCGTCCGGATGCTGGGCGACTTCCTGCACCGGCACCTGCCGGCCGCCGCCCGCTGGCTGCGGCTGCTCGCCGCGCCCGTCCCGGCCCGTCCGGTGGCGCGGGTGCCGTTCCCCCCGGCCAGCCGGGCCCTGGTCCCGGCCGAGGACGTCGTCGTCCGCCCGGCCGTCCGGCGCGGTCCGCCGGCGCTCGCCCTGGCCTGCTGACAGGCGCGCGCCGCTCGGCGCCGCTCCCGGCCGGTCCTCTCGCCGCGCGCCCCGCGCCCCCGCACCCCCGCACGCCCGAGAGCACAGGACGACACCTCATGAGCAACACCCGCAAGACCGCCGACAAGACCAGCGCCACCGACCGCATGCGCGCCGCCCGTGCCCAGGCCGAGCGCTCCGACCGGATCCGCCGCCGGGTCGTGGTCGGCGTCGCCTCCGCCGCCGTGCTGGCCCTCGCGGCGGGCGTGGCCTTCGCCGTCAGCGGCTCCTCCGGCTCCGGTTCCGCCGACGCGGCCGCGAGCGGCCCGCTGGTCGTCCCCGCCAACGCGGGCGGCCAGGACGGCACCGTGATCACCTACGGCAAGGCCGACGCCCCGCACACCCTGGAGATCTACGAGGACTTCCGCTGCCCGTACTGCGAGCAGTTGGAGACCACCACCGGCAAGACCATCCAGCAGCTCGCCGACGCCGGCACGTACAAGATCGAGTACCACCTGGCGACGTTCCTGGACAAGAACCTCGGCGGCAAGGGCTCGCGCACCGCGCTGGCCGCGGCCGGCGCCGCGCTCAACGAGGGCGTCGACAAGTTCAAGCAGTTCCACGACGTGCTCTACGCCAACCAGCCCGACGAGCGCACCGACGGCTTCGGCGACGTCAACCACCTCCTCGACCTGGCCGGCCAGGTCCCCGGGCTGAAGACCGACGGCTTCGTCAAGGCCGTCCAGGACGGCACCTACGCGCCGTGGGCGGCCCGGGTGAACGAGGAGTTCAACAAGAGCGACGTCACCGGCACCCCGACCGTCAAGCTGGACGGCAAGAAGCTGGACGTCCTCACCGGCGGCAAGGCCGCCACGCCCGAGCAGTTCACCGCGATGGTCGAGCAGGTGACCGGATGACGGCCACCGCCCCCGCCGCGCGGACGTACGGCGCGAGCCGCCCGTTCGCCTGGCTGCTGCTGATCGGCGGCGCGGTCGGCCTGTTCGCCTCCTCGGTCCTCACCCTGGACAAGATCCGGCTGCTGAAGGACCCGTCCTACGTCCCCTCCTGCAACATCAACCCGATCATCAGCTGCGGCTCGATCATGCGCAGCGACCAGGCCGAGGCCTTCGGCTTCCCCAACTCGCTGCTCGGCCTGGTCGGCTTCGGGGTCGTCATCGCGATCGGCGCCGGGCTGCTCGCCGGAGCGCCGTACCGGCGCTGGTTCTGGCTCGGCCTCCAGGCCGGGACGGTCTTCGGCATCGGCTTCGTGACCTGGCTGATGTACCAGGCGCTCTACCGGATCAACGCGCTGTGCCCGTACTGCATGGTGGTCTGGGCCGCGATGATCCCGCTGTTCTGGTACACCACCCTGCACAACCTGCGCTCCGGGATCATCCCCACCGGCCGCGCCCTGCGCCCGGTCGTCCGCGAGGCGGCGCGCTACCACTGGGTCGTCCCGGCGCTCTGGTACGCGGTGATCGCCCTGCTGGTCCTCAACCGGTTCTGGTACTACTGGAGCACCCTGCTCTGACCCCGCCGCCCGGCCCCGGGCCCCACCGCCCCGGGGCCGGGGCGGTGGGGCCCGCCCGTCGGGCGCTCCCTAGAAACGGAACTCCTCGACCTCGGCCAGCAGTTCGGCCCGGCGCTCGTCGTCGATGAAGGAGGCCCGGAAGGAGTTGGCGGCGAGCCGGCGGAGGGTCTCCTCGTCGAGGGCGAGGGCCTGCTGGACGGCGCGGAAGTTGTCGTCGACGTAGCCGCCGAAGTACGCCGGGTCGTCCGAGTTGACGGTGACCAGCAGGCCGGCCTCCAGCATCTCGCGCAGCGGGTGGTCGGTGAGCGTGTCGATGCAGCGCAGGCGGACGTTGGAGAGCGGGCAGAGGGTCAGCGGGACCTGCTCGCGGACCAGCCGCGCGACCAGCTCGCCGTCCTCCAGGCAGCGCAGGCCGTGGTCGATCCGCTCGACGCCGAGCACGTCCAGCGCCTCGGTGATGTAGGACGCCGGGCCCTCCTCACCCGCGTGGGCGACGCGGTGCAGCCCGGCCTCGGCGGCCCGGCGGTAGACCTCGCGGAACTTGGCCGGCGGGTGGCCGACCTCGGCCGAGTCGAGGCCGATGCCCGCGATCCGGTCGAAGTAGGGGCGGGCGGCCTCGAAGGTCTCCAGCGCGGACTCGGCGGACTCGTCCCGCAGGAAGCACATGATCAGCCGGGTGCTGATCCCGTGCCGCTCCTCGCTGCGCGCCAGCGCCCGGGTCAGGCCGTCGACCACCACGCCGAGCGGCACGCCGCGCGCGGTGTGCGCCTGCGGGTCGAAGAAGATCTCCGCGTGCCGCACCCCCGCCTCGGCCGCCCGGGCGAGGTAGGCGTCGGCGAGGTCGGCGAAGTCCTCCTCGGTGCGCAGCACGGCCATCAGCGCGTAGTACAGGTCCAGGAAGGACTGCAGGTCGCTGAAGGAGTACGCCTTCCGCAGCGCCTCGGTGTCGGCGTAGGGCAGCGCGACCGCGTTGCGGGCCGCGAGGGCGAAGGCGAGTTCGGGCTCCAGGGTGCCTTCGATGTGGAGGTGGAGTTCGGCCTTGGGGAGGGGCATGGGGGATCTGTCCGAGCTGTAGGGGGCGGGAGCGAAGAGTCCAGAGGCATTCATCCTACGATCCGTTCGATCACGACCGGCCTGACGGACGCGCCCCGGTCCACCCGAACTGATGCACCGGTCGGGGGCAGCGGGCACCCTGTGAGGAGGGGGCTTCCGCCGAGGAGGTACCGAGATGCGCCACGTCGAGGATCCGCACATCCGGCCTGCGGGCGTCTCCCCGCACGCCCTGGGCAACGACACGCTCCTGCACGAGCTGGAACAGCTGCACCGCACGCGCCACGAGACCTTCCTGTACGGCTCGGAGGAGGCCCTCAAGCGGCACACCCTGCGCACCGGGCAGTTGGAGGCCGAGTACCTGCACCGTTTCCCCAGCCGGCTGGTGACGGCTGCGCGGACGAGGGCCGGTGCCCGGGCCCGCGAGGCGGCAGCCCGGGTGGAGTCGCTGCCCGAGTAGGGCGCGCCCTGACGCCGCGCGCCCGGCGGGACACGCCGGGCGCCGGTGGCGTGCCCCCGGGCGGGCCGTCGGGGAGGGTGAGAGGCGCAGACGCACCGGACCCCGACCCCCCTGGGAGCCCCGCATGCCCATCGCCAGCGTCAACCCCGCGACCGGCGAGATCCTGGAGACCTTCGAACCGCTCGACGCGGCCGGCGTCGAGCAGCGGCTGGCCCGCGCCGAGGCCGCCTTCCACGGCTACCGCACCACCCCCTTCGCCGCCCGCGCCGACCTGCTGCGCCGGGCCGCCGACCTGCTGGACCAGGATCTGGAGGCGATCGCCCGCACCATGACCGAGGAGATGGGCAAGCCGCTCACCGCCTCCCGGGCCGAGGCCGCCAAGTGCGCCAAGGCGATGCGCTGGTACGCCGACCACGCCGAGGGGCTGCTCGCCGACGAGCACCCGGCGCCGGCCGACGTCGCCGACTCCGGCGCCGCCCGCGCCTACGTCCGCTACCGCCCGCTCGGGGCGGTGCTGGCCGTGATGCCGTGGAACTTCCCGTTCTGGCAGGTGATCCGGTTCGCCGCGCCGGCCCTGATGGCGGGCAACGTCGGCCTGCTCAAGCACGCCTCCAACGTGCCCCGGACGGCGCTGGCGCTGGAGGAGCTGTTCCGGCGGGCCGGCTTCCCGGAGGGCTGCTTCCAGACGCTGCTGATCGGCTCGGGCGCGGTCGAGGGCGTGATCCGGGACCGCCGGGTGGCCGCGGTGACGCTCACCGGCAGCGAGCCGGCCGGGCGGGCGGTCGCCGCCACCGCCGCCGACGAGGTGAAGAAGGCCGTTCTGGAACTGGGCGGCAGCGACCCCTTCGTGGTGCTGCCCAGCGCCGACCTGGACGCGGCGGTGCGCACCGCCGTCCGGGCCCGGGCGCAGAACAACGGGCAGTCCTGCATCGCCGCCAAGCGCTTCATCGTGCACACCGACGTGTACGACCGCTTCACCGCCGCCTTCACCGAGGCGATGCGGGCGCTGCGCGTCGGCGACCCGATGGACGAGGCGACCGACGTCGGCCCGCTGGCCAGCCGCCAGGGCCGGGACGACCTGGAGGAACTGGTCGAGGACGCCCGCACCCACGGCGCCCGGGTCGAGTGCGGCGGCGGGCGCCCGGAGGGCTGGGACACCGGGTACTTCTACGAGCCGACGGTGCTGACCGGCATCACCCCGGCCATGCGGATCCACCAGGAGGAGACCTTCGGCCCGGTCGCCACGGTCTACCGGGTCGCCGACCTGGACGAGGCGGTGGCGTTCGCCAACGACACGCCGTTCGGGCTCAGTTCCAACGTCTGGACCCGGGACGAGGGCGAGCAGGAGCGCTTCGTCCGCGACATCCAGGCCGGCGGGGTGTTCTTCAACGGGATGACCGCCTCCCACCCGGCGCTGCCGTTCGGCGGCGTCAAGCGCTCCGGGTTCGGCCGGGAGCTGTCCGGTCACGGGATCCGGGAGTTCTGCAACGTCACCACGGTGTGGATCGGCTAGGACGTGTCCGGCGCGAACGCGGCCGGGTCAGGGCGCCACCCGGTGCCTGCCCCGGCCGGGCGTCATCCAGCGGGCGACCACGCCGACCAGGGCGAGGACGGTCGCTCCCCAGACGATGGCCATCACCACCAGCATCGGCAGCCAGCTCACCTGGGCGCCGACCATGCCCAGGCCGAGCGAGAGCGCGACCATGAACACCACGGCGGTCGGGTTGAGGCCGAGCAGCCAGTGCCAGGCCCGCTGCACCGGGCTCCGGTGCTGCGGGGCCTCGGGGTCGGTGTCGGTGTCGAGTTCCTTGTACGTCAGCAGGTCCATCGGGATCGCCTCCGGTTCTCGGGGGGCTGCCGGATCCGCGGGGCTCAGGAGGCCTTGCGCGGAGCCGTGGTCTTTCCGGTCGCGGACTTTCCGGTCGCGGTCGTGGTCTTTCCGGTCGCGGTCTTCTTCGCCGCGCCGGCCTTCCTGGCGGCGGCCGCCGGGGCGGCGGGCTTCTCGGCCGGGGCCCGCTTGCGGGGCGCGGGCCGCTCCTCCTCCGGTTCGGGAGCGGCCGGTTCGGGCCCGGCGGCACGCCTCCGCCCGCCCTTGGCCTGTTTGAGGCTGCTGCGCAGCGCCTCCATCAGGTCGATCACGTTGTCCGGCGCCTCGCCCGGCTCCTCCTCGTGCGGGAGCTCGACGCCCTCCAGCCGGGCCGTGATCACCTGCTGCAACGCCTGCTGGTAGTCGTCGTGCAACTGGGCGAGGTCGAAGTCCTCGGAGAGGGTGTCCATCAGCGACCGCGCCATCTTGAGCTCCTGCGGCCGGACGGTGACGTCATCCTCGGGCGCGATGCCGGCCGCGGGGCGGACCTCGTCGGGCCAGATGCAGGTCTGCAGCACCAGCGTGCCGTCGTGCACCCGCAGCACCGCCGGGGATTCCCGGGTGCGCAGCGCGATCTTGGTGACGGCGATCTGCCCGGACTCGGTGAGCGCGTCGCGCAGCAGGGCGTACGGCTTGGCGGCGGCCTGGTCGGCGACGCCCACGTAGTAGGCCTTGGAGAACATCAGCGGGTCGATCTCGCCGGCGTCCACGAAGGCCAGCACGTCGATGATCTTCTTGCTGGGCAGCGGCAGGTCGGCGAGGTCCTCGTCGGTGAGCGTGACGGTGCGGCCGTCGGGGGACTCGTAGCCCTTGGCGATCTCCGCGTACGGGACCTCCTTCTCCTCCCGCTCGCAGTACCGCTTCATCCGCACCCGTCCGCCGTCCTTGGCGTGCACCTGGTGCAGCGGGACGTCGTGTTCCTGGGTGGCCGAGTAGAGGTGGACGGGGATGCTGACCAGCCCGAAGCTGATCGTCCCCTTCCAGGTGGTCTGCATGGGGTCGCTCCTTCCCGGAGGTTCCCGTTCCCGGAGGTTCCCGCCCGGCGGGGCGTCCTCGCGCCGAGGACGTGCCGAGAATCCCACTGTGCCCGGGTTTGCCCCGATCGGCCACACCGGGCCGGGATCGGGCCGACAATGGGCCGAGGAGGTCGATGCCGATGACCGTCCGACGTCGCGGGCAGGGCGCGCCGCCGCCACCGGAGCGGACCGCGTACCGGGTGGTGTACGCGGTGCGGGGCGAGACCGGCGTGCGGCGGGCGGAGGTCGAGGTGGTGCCCGGGTACTCGCAGGAGGGCGACATCCCCCGGATCCTGGCGGCGCGCCTGACCGGCCGGCCGGCGGACGCGGCGCGGATCACCGTGCTGGAGCTGCGCGGGCCGTGAGCCGCGACAGGGCCCGGAACGCCGCCGAACCACTGGCAATGCGTCAGATTTGAGCTTTTCGCACTGCTTGTCCACCCATTCTGACCTGGCCTTTCGCGTCCGGTGAGCGAACAGTTACCGAAGTGCTGTTCCGATAAGCGGCCGAAGAAGTTAGGTTGCACCGCAATGCGCGGGTCCGTCCCCCACCCTCCGGCGCAACGAGCCGAGGGTCGCGCCGCGCGGGAAAGGCACAGGGCTCATCTGATGAGTGCGGACACCACCAAGCCTGCGGCAGCCGCCCAGGCCCCCCACCAGGCCGGGCCGCCCGGGCACGGCGGCGGCGAGGGCCACCTGAAGGCCGGGCTCAAGAACCGCCACCTGTCGATGATCGCCATCGGCGGGGTGATCGGCGCCGGTCTGTTCGTCGGCTCCGGCGCGGGCATCGCCTCCACCGGGCCGGGCATCCTGCTCTCCTACACGCTGGCCGGGGTGCTGGTCGTCCTGGTGATGCGGATGCTCGGCGAGATGGCGGCGGCCGACCCGCAGAGCGGCTCGTTCTCGGCGTACGCGGACCGCGCGCTCGGCCGCTGGGCCGGGTTCAGCATCGGCTGGCTGTACTGGTTCTTCTGGGTCGTGGTGCTCGCGGTGGAGGCCACCGCCGGCGCGAAGATCCTCAACGGCTGGATGCCCGGCGTGCCGCAGTGGGCGTTCGCGCTGCTCGTGATGGCGGTGCTGACCGCCACCAACCTGTTCTCGGTGGCCTCCTACGGCGAGTTCGAGTTCTGGTTCGCCGGGATCAAGGTGGTGGCGATCGCCGCGTTCCTGGTGATCGCCACGCTCGCGGTCTTCGGCGTGCTGCCCGGCACCCACGCGGTCGGCACCAGCAATCTGACCGGCCACGGCGGCTTCCTGCCGCACGGCGTGGGCGCGGTGTTCACCGGCATGCTCACGGTGGTCTTCGCCTTCATGGGCAGTGAGATCGTCACCCTGGCCGCGGGCGAGTCGGAGGACCCGGAGCGCGCGGTCAGCAAGGCCACCAACAGCGTGATCTGGCGCATCGGCATCTTCTACCTGGGCTCGATCCTGCTCGTGGTCACCCTACTGCCGTGGGACTCGGACGCCGTCAAGGGCAGCCCGTACGTGGCGGTGCTGGAGCACGTGGGCATCCCGGGCGCCGGCCAGGTGATGAACGTGATCGTGCTGACGGCCGTGCTGTCCTGCCTCAACTCCGGGATGTACACGGCCTCCCGGATGGCCTTCTCGCTCGGCCAGCGCGGGGACGCGCCCAGGGCCTTCGCGACCGTGACCAACCGGGGCGTGCCGCGGGTGGCCATCCTCTCCTCGGTGGTCTTCGGCTTCGTCGCGGTGTTCTTCAACTACACCTCGCCGGACACGGTGTTCGCGTTCCTGCTCAACTCCTCCGGCGCGGTTGCGCTCTTCGTCTGGCTGGTGATCTGCTTCTCCCAGCTGCGGATGCGCCGGATCATCGAGCGGGAGACTCCCGAGCGGCTGACCGTCCGCATGTGGCTGTACCCCTACCTGACCTGGACGGCCATCGGCATGATCGGGTTCGTGGTGGCGTACATGTTCACCGACGCCGACGGGCGCAAGCAGATGTACCTGTCGCTGGTCGCCGCGGCGATCGTGCTCGCGGCCTCGGCCGTGGTGGGCCGACGGCGGCGGGCCGCGGTGGCAGCGGGGTCCTGACCCGCCCGCGCCGCGCGACGGTGCCGGGCCCGGGAGCCGTTGCGGAGGCTCCCGGGCCCGGTGTCGTTCCGGGGATACGAACCACAGTTTGACGATGGCACGTCAACGGGGATACCTGGGCATGGCGCTCCCCCACGAGCGCTCCCCCACCCCCCGGGAGACCCCTTGCCACCCCTCCCCGCCCCCGCGTCCGCGCGCCTGCGCTTCGGCCACCGGCTGCGCCACTGGCGCGAGGCCCGCGGACTCAGCCAGGCCGAACTCGGCCGCCTGCTCGGCTACCACAACTCACTGATCAGCCGAGTGGAGAACGCCCGCCGCTGGCCACCGCCTGGCCTCCCCGCCCGGGCCGACGAACTCCTGCTCACCGGAGGCGAGTTGGCCGCCCTCTGGCAACCCGTCCGACAGGAGCGGGAGTACCTCGGCGAACTCGCCGCCCCCACCCTGCCGCCCCTCGGCGAGACCGGGGCGGGCCCCCCGACGGGCCGACCGGACGCCGCCACCTTCGCCGTGCTCGGCCACCTGCTCGACGTCTACCGCGCGGCCGCCGCCCACACCGGCGGCGAACAGCTGGCCGCCGTCCTCGAACACCACGCCCGCACCCTGGCCGCCTGGCAGCACGCCGCCCCGCGCGAGACCGCCCCCGCCGTCCGCTCGCTCGCCGCCCGCTACGCCGAACTCGCCGGCTGGGCCCACTTCGAGGGCGACCGCCGCACCCGCGCACTCGGCTGGTACACGGCCGGGCTGGAGTGGGCCCGCGCCGCCGACGACCAGCCGACCACGGCCGCCCTGCTCGCCCGGCAGAGCACGCTGCACTGGTGGAGCGGCGCCCCGGCCACCGCACTCGCCCTGGCCGAGGCCGCCCACGCCACCGCCCGCACCCTGCCCGGCCTACGGGCCTGGGCCGCCCTCGCCCGGGCGCACGCCCACGCGCTGGCCGGCGCGGCGCCCGAGGCGTGGCGGGCGCTGGCGGAGGCCGAACGGCTGACCGAGGCCGCCCTGCGGGCCGGCGAGCCGGTGCCCGGGGCCGCCCGGGCCGCCCTGGTGCTGGGCGTCGCGCACGGCACCTGCCACCGGGACCTCGCCCTGCGCACCGGCCGCACCGCCCACGCGCACGCGGCGGTGGCCCACCTGGGCGCCGCCCTGGGGCGCCTGGACGAGGCCGTCCACCCGCACTACCACGCACTGGTCGCCGGCCGCCTCGCCGGGGCGTACGCCCGGGCCGGGCGCCACGAGGCCGCGGCCGCCGTACTCTCCCGGCTGCCGCCGGACGCCACCGGGCGGATCGCCTACGAGCGGCGCCGGGCCCGGTCATGGCTGGGCGGTTCAACGGCGCACCGGCCCCCGGCGGACGGCTGAGCGCCCGAGCGCCTGAGCGCTGAGTGCCTGAGCGCCTGAGCGCCTGAGCGCCCGGGGAGGCTCCCCCGGGCACTCAGGCGGTCGGTGTCAGAGCCCGGCCGCAGCCGCAGCGATGTCGGCCGCGTAGGTGCTCACCTTGGTGTAGACGCCCGGGTAGCCGGGCCGGGCGCAGCCGCTGCCCCAGCTGACGATGCCGACCTGGACCCAGCGGCCGGCCGCGTCCCGGTGGACCATCGGCCCGCCGGAGTCGCCCTGGCAGGTGTCGACGCCGCCCTGGTCGACGTAGCCCGCGCAGAGCGAGGCCGCGCCGTTCAGGCCCGGGTAGGCGCTGGCGCAGGCGGCGCCGTCGACGAACGGCACGGTGGCCTTGAGCAGGTAGCGCTGCTGCGCACCGCCCTCGGTCGCGGCGCCCCAGCCCATGATGGTGAAGGTGCCGCTGTCGTAGGCGGTGGAGTCGGTGGTCGGCAGCGTGCTCGCCTGGCTGCCGCCGACCGGCGAGGCCAGCTTGATCAGCGCCCAGTCGTCACCGCTCTCCGCGCTGGAGAAGCCGGGCGCCTGGTAGACGTACGACGAGTTGACCTTGACCGCGCTTCCGCTGCGCAGGTCGACCACGCCGGCGGTCGCGGTGATGCTGGTGTCGGCGCCGGTGCCGTTGACGCAGTGGGCGGCGGTGAGCACGATCTGCGGGGTGTAGAGCGCGCCGCCGCAGCCCATCGAGAGCCGCACCACGAACGGGAACTCACCCTGCGCCGCCCGCGTGCCGCCGACCACGCCCGGCGAGGACGCCGAGGGTGCGGGCGAGGCGGCGGCGGGCAGCACCAGCGCACCGGCGCCGAGCACCAGGGCGGCCAACAGTGCTATGAATCTGCCGAATTGACGCTTCATCAGTCTCCTCCATGACAGGTCGGGGAGCACCGAGGGTGGCCCGGCGGGCGGCGCGGCAGGAGGGGACCGGCCCTGCCGGTCGAAACTGGCAGGAACACGGCAATGCGGGGTTCCGGACCGGGAAGCCCTAGGGTGATCGCCCATGCGAGATCTTGTGGCGGGGATGAAGTGCCTGGTCGGGGGCCAGAAGTGGGTGGGCCGGCACGGCCGCTGGTGGGGCTTCGGCATGCTGCCCGCGCTGCTCACCCTGGCCGGGTACGCCGTCGCGCTCGCCTTCCTCGGCGGCTGGTCGAAGGACCTCGCCGACTGGGCCACCCCGTTCGCCGACCACTGGAGCTCGCCCTGGCAGGGCCTGTTGCGCGACGCGCTCGCCGCGATCGCCTTCGGCGGCGGCCTGCTGCTCTCGCTGCTCACCTTCACCGCCGTCACGCTGACGGTCGGACAGCCCTTCTACGAGGCGCTGTGCGCGAAGGTCGACGAGACCGAGGGCGGTGCGCCCACCCCGCCGGAGACGCCGCTGTGGCGCGAGCTGGTGATCGCGGTACGGGACAGCGCGTACGTCCTGCTGCGGGTGGCCGCGTTCGGCGTGGTGCTGTTCGGCTGCGGCTTCATCCCGGTGATCGGGCAGACGGTGGTGCCCGCGCTCGGCTTCCTGGTGTCCGGCTTCTTCCTGACCGTCGAGCTGACGGCCGTCGCCCTCCAGCGGCGCGGGGTGCCGCAGCGCGAACGGATCCGGCTGCTGCGCTCCCGGCCCGGGCTGGCGCTGGGCTTCGGCACGCCGCTGATCCTGGCGTTCCTGGTTCCGCTGGTGACGGTGCTCGCCATGCCGGGGGCCGTCGCGGGCGCCACCCTGCTGGCCCGCGACCTGGCCCCGCCGACGCGGCGGCCGGAGCGGGCCCCGGAGCAGGAGCCGGAACCGTCCGCGGCCCCGGAACCGGCTGCGGCGCCGCGGCCCGCGCCCCCGGCCGCCGCGTCGGCGGGGCCCGCCGCCGGGAACCCGTACGCGGCTTCCTGAAGCGGTGAGCGGGCGGTCACCCTGCGCCGATCCCGACCGGCCGGACGTGTGAGGCCGCCCACACGGGGTTCGCCGTCTACGGTCCCCGATAGTGGATGCCTGCGGCCTAGGCGTCGGGCGGCCGCCCGGCGCGGGCTCCCGCCCCGCCGCCGGATGCCGGGATGGCCCTGAAGAACGCAGGCCACCACACCTCGCACCCTCACGATCCGCCCGCGCCATCGGCCTCCGACCCGCAAACACGCAAGTCGGACAAATTCTCCCAAAACAGCCACCGTGGCACGCCGTGACCGCCCCGCGGCTACTACCCGCCGTAGTGGCACCTGCCTTTGCCACCCGTCCCCGGCCCTGCCAAGAATGGCCCGTCGCCAGGCAGCGCAGCCGGCCCCGTCCGCCGCGCAGCCGACCCGCCCCGCCGCTTCCGCCGGGGCGCCACGGCCGTCCCGGACGGCCGCGCGGGCCCCGCTCCCCCGGGCGCCCGTGCGATGCCCCGCACCCGGTGCCACCGGCACGGCCCCCGACGGAAAAGGATTGTCCGCTTCATGCAGCTCAGCCATGCCCGCCGCAACTCCCTGATCACCGGCATCGCCACCCTCGTCGTCGCGAGCGCCGCCACCGCCGCCCTCGCCCTCCCGCAGGCCGGGAACACCGCCGAGGTCGCCGCCCCCGCGGCCGCCGTCACGACGGACGGCCAGGCGGTCACCGACCAGGCCCAGGCTGACACCGCTGCCGCTGCCGCTGCCGACCAGGCCGCTCAGGACGCCCAGGCGCAGGCCCAGGCGCAGGCGCAGGCCGAGGCGGAGTCCGCCGCCCAGGCGCAGGCCGAGGCCGAGGCGAAGGCCCAGGCGGACGCCAAGGCCAAGGCCGACGCGGACGCCGCCGCCTCCCGCTCCCAGGCACGCCAGAACCTCACCGCCGCCCCGGCCCTCACCGGCAGCCCGCAGCAGATCGCCGCGCAGCTCGTCCCGGCCGGCCAGCTCCAGTGCTTCAGCAACATCGTGGCCCGCGAGAGCAGTTGGAACCACCTCGCCGTCAACGCCTCCTCCGGCGCGTACGGCCTGGTCCAGGCGCTGCCCGGCACCAAGATGGCCTCGGCCGGCGCCGACTGGCGCACCAACCCGGCCACCCAGATCAAGTGGGGCCTGGACTACATGAACTCCCGCTACGGCAGTCCCTGCGCCGCCTGGTCGTTCTGGCAGAACCACCACTGGTACTGAGCCTCGGCCGCCAGTCCTCGGCACGCCCCGGGCCCGCGACGCACCACGCGCGCGGGCCCGGGCGCGTTTCGTCCGCCGCGGACGCGCCCGGCGGGCTGTCGTGGACGCGCCCGGCAGGCCGCGTGAAGATATGGCGTACGGTCGTACGATTTGCCGGGGATTGCTCGGAATTACGCACCGTCAGGGCTTTGCCACGGTCAGCGCGTCCTCTTACGCTCCGGCGTCATGCCCTCACCCCTCATCAGCGTCGTGATCCCCGCCTACGACCAGCAGAAACAGCTCGCGGACTGCCTGGACTCCCTGCTCGCGCAGTCCCTCCAGGACGTCGAGGTGATCGTGGTCGCCGACCGCTCCCCCGACACCGCGGGCGAGCTCGCCGACGCGTACGCGGCCCGGCACCCGAGGCTGTCGGTCCTGCACCTCAACGCGGCGGTCGGGGTCGGGGTGAACCGGAACGCGGGGGCGGCGCGGGCGGCCGGCGAGTACCTGCTGTTCCTGGACGCCGACCACCAGCTGCCCCGGGACGCCTTGCAGACCCTCGCCGACCGGCTCCGGCAGACCGGCCCGGTGGACCTGCTGCTGTTCGGCCACTCCCGCCGACACAACGACCGGGACTGGCCGGGCGGGGCGGAGGCGCTGCTCGCCGAGGCCGGCCCCGAGGTGTTCGAGCCCTTCGACCGGCCCGCCCTGTTCGGCGCGCCGCCGCTGGCCTGGGACCGGCTGATCCGCCGCGGCCACTGGGAGGAGCTGCGGCTGGCCTTCCCCGACGGCCGGTACGAGGAGATCCCGGTGGTGTTCGCCGCGCTGCTCGGCACCCGCCGGGTCGCCGTGCTGGCGCGCGAGTGCGTGCAGCTGCGCCGCCGGGAGACCGTCCACCCGACCGGCTCCCCGGGCAGCAGCGTGTTCGACCTCTTCGAGCAGTACGAGCGCAGCTTCGCGCTGCTGGAGGACCAGCCGCACCTGTACGCGGTGCGGGACGCGCTGTTCGTCCGGATGATCCGGCACTACCTGTTCGTCTTCGACCTGGCCGGGTGCGTCACCCGCGCCGAGCGGCCGCAGTTCTTCCACCGGGCCGCCGAACACCACCGGCGCTTCCTGCCGCCCGGCCACCGGCGGCCGGGCGGCCGCGAGGGGATCAAGTTCTCGCTGCTGGCCGGCGGCGCCTACCCGGCGTTCGAGATGGCCAAGCTCTCCCACATCGCCCGCAGTACGCTCACCGGGTCCGGCCGGCAGAAGTAGCCCGGGCCCCGGCGGGCGCGGGACCGCCGTCCACGGCCGGCGCGGCGGCGCGATCGCCCCGCACGGCCGCCGGCTGACACCCCATCGGCGGTAGACCGGGGTGGCCGGTACCCCTGCGGGCGCGCGACTGCCATGATCGGCCGAAGCCGTCGCCGCACCCGCCCGGAGGTCCCTGGTGAGCCGTCCGTCCGCCGTCCCCGGGGCCGAGCTGGCCCGCGAACTGGCCGCCGTGCTGCGCGGGGAGGTCCGCTTCGGCACCGCCGAGCGGACCGTCTACAGCCACGACGCGTCCAACTACCGCCAGCTGCCGCTCGGCGTGGTCAAACCCGCCGACCTCGACGACGTCCGCACCACCCTCGCGCTCTGCCGCCAGTACGGCGTGCCGGTGGTATCGCGCGGGGCGGGCACCAGCATCGGCGGGCAGGCGATCGGCCCGGGCGCGGTGGTGCTGGACTTCCGCCGCCACCTCGGCGCGGTCCTGGACGTCGATCCGCAGGCCCGCACCGCCCGGGTCCAGCCGGGCGCCGTCCTGGACGACCTCCAGCGCGCCGCCCGGCCGCACGGGCTGCGCTTCGGCCCCGACCCGTCCACGCACAGCCGCTGCACCCTCGGCGGCATGATCGGCAACGACTCCTGCGGCGCGCACTCGCTCGCCTGGGGACGCACCTCGGACAACGTCGAGCGGCTGGACCTGCTGCTCGCGGACGGCACCGAGCTGACCGTGGGCGGCCGGCTCACCCCGGAGGAACGCGCCGCCCTCCGCACCCTGCCCGGGCGCCCCGGTGAACTCCACCGGCAGCTCCAGGAGTTCACCGACCGCAACCTCGCCGCCATCCGCCAGGGCCTGCCCGCATTGCCACGCCGCACCTCCGGCTACCCGCTGGACGCCCTGCTGCCCGAACACGGCCACGACCTGGCCCGCGCGCTCACCGGCACCGAGGGCACCTGCGCGCTGCTGCTCGGCGCGACCGTCCGGCTGGTCGAGGAGCCGCCCGCGCGCGCCCTGGTGGTGGCCGGCTACCCCGACGAGGGCGCCGCCGCCGACGCCGTCCCCGCGCTGCTGCCACTGGGGCCGCTCACCGCCGAGGGCATGGCCGCCGACCTGATCGCCGCGCTGCTCGCCGCCGGCCCCCGCCCGCCCGCGCTGGACCGGCTGCCCGCGGGCGAGTGCTGGCTCTTCCTGGAGACCGGCGGCGCCACCCCGGTCGAGGCCTACCAGGCCGCCCGCCGGCTCGCCGACGCGGTGCGCCGCGAGCGCGCCGCCTCCGTCTCCCTCGTCACCGACCCCGCCGAGCAGCGCCAGCTGTGGGCCGTCCGGGAGGCAGGCGCCGGCATCGTCACCCGGCTGCCCGGCGGCGGCGAGGCCTGGCCCGGCTGGGAGGACTCCGCCGTCCCGCCCGAGCGCCTCGGCGACTACCTGCGGGACCTGCGCGCCCTGCTGCGCCGGCACAGCCTGCGCGGCGTGCCGTACGGGCACTTCGGCGACGGCTGCGTGCACCTGCGGATCGACTTCCCGCTGGACGAGCCCGCCGGGGTACTGGTCTTCCGGGAGTTCCTGGAGCAGGCCGCCGACCTGGTGGTCTCCTACGGCGGTTCGCTCTCCGGCGAGCACGGCGACGGGCAGGCCCGCGGCGAACTGCTGCCCCGGATGTACCCGCCCGACGTCATCGCCCTGTTCGGCGAGTTCAAACGGATCTGGGATCCGGAGCACCTGCTCAACCCGGGCGCCGTGGTCGACCCGCGCCCGCTCGACGCCGACCTGCGCTTCGTCACCGCCCCGCGCCGCCCGCTGCCGCTCGCCCTCCCGTTCGAACAGGACGGCGGCAGTCTGGCCAAAGCGGTGCACCGCTGCGTCGGCGTCGCCAAGTGCGTGGACCCGAGCACCGGGGTGATGTGCCCCAGCTACATGGCCACCGGCGAGGAGCGGCACTCCACCCGGGGCCGGGCCCGGCTGCTGGCCGAGATGCTGCGCGGCCTGGGGGCACCGCCCGGCCGCCAGGCCGGGGGAGCGATCGCCGACGGCTGGCGCTCGACCGAGGTCCGGGAGGCGCTGGACCTCTGCCTGAGCTGCAAGGGCTGCGCCAGCGACTGCCCGGTCCATGTCGACATGGCGACCTACAAGGCCGAGTTCCTGTACCAGCACTACCGGCACCGCCCGCGCCCGCTCGCCCACTACTCGATGGGCTGGCTGCCGCTCTGGCTGCGGGCGACCGCCCTCGCCCCCGGCGCCGCCAACACCCTCGCCCGCTCCCCGGCCGCCGGGCTGCTCAAGCGGCTCGGCGGGATCGACCGGCGCCGCGTGCTGCCGGTCCTCCCGCCGGAGACCTTCACCCGCTGGTACCGCCGCCACCGCGCCGCGCACCCCGCCCCGGCGGGGGCCCGCCCGGTGCTGCTGTGGCCGGACACCTTCTCCGACCACCTCCAGCCGAACGTGCTGCGCTCCGCCGTCGAGGTGCTGGAGCACCTGGGCTTCGACGTGCGGCTGCCCACCGGCCCGGTCTGCTGCGGCCTGACCTGGTACTCCACCGGCCAACTCGGCACCGCCCGACGGGTGTTGCGGCGCAGCCTGCGGGTGCTGGCCGACGACGGGCTGCCCGCCGACACCCCGGTGGTCGGGATGGACCCGAGCTGCACCGCCACCCTGCGCGAGGACCTGCCCCGGCTGCTCGGCCCGGCCGGCCGCCCGCTCGCCGAACGCACCCGCACCTTCGCCGAGTTCCTCGACCAGTACGCGCCCGACGCCCCGCTCCCCCGGGTCCCGCTGGACGCCGTCACCCAGACCCACTGCCACCAGCACGCCGTCCTCGGCAGCGCCGCCGACCGCCGGGTCGAAGCCCGACTCGGCCTGCACAACCGGGTGCTGGACTCCGGCTGCTGCGGCCTGGCCGGCAACTTCGGCTTCGAGCGGGGCCACTTCGAGGTGTCCGAGGCGATCGCCGAACGCGTCCTGCTCCCCGAGGTCCGGGCCGCCGCCCCCGACACGGTGGTCCTGGCCGACGGCTTCAGCTGCCGCACCCAGATCGCCCAACTCGCCCAGGGGCGGCAGGCCCTGCACCTGGCGGAACTGATCTCCCGGGCGCTGCGGGAACAGCGCTAGGGCGTGCCCCGCCACTCGGGCGCGCGGGCCCGATCCGCCGCCGTCAGCCCCGGCGCCGTCAGGCGCCCGCCTTGGCCGCCTCCTCCGCCGGCGCCTCCGCCGGCGCCTCCTCCGCGCAGACCGCGGACACGAACTCCGCCACCCGGGCCTGCGGCAGCCCGCGCGCGATGTCCGCCTCGCTGATCATCCCGACCAACTTGTGGTCCGGGTGGTTGATCACCGGCAGCCGGCGCACCCGGTACTGCTCCATCACCCGTAGCACCTGCTCCGCGTCCTCGTCCGCCTCCACCGTCATCGGCCGGCCCAGGGCCAGCTCGCCCGCCGTCACCCGGGCCGGGTCACGGCCCTCGGCGACGCAGCGCAGCACGATGTCGCGGTCGGTCACGATGCCCAGCAGCTTGTCGTCCTCCCCGCAGATGGGCAGCGCGCCGACGTGCCGTTCCCGCATGATCCGGGCGGCGGCGGCGAGCGTCTCCTGCTCGCGGATGCACTCCGCGCCCGGGTGCATGATGTCGCTGGCTCTGGTCATGATCCCGCCTCCTGGCCTGGCTTCCGCCCCCCTGTCCATCCTGGTCCGGGCCCGCGGAGGGCGCCACCGGGCACCGGTCAGGCCGTCGGGTCCGGCTCCGCGCGCCCGCCCGGCGCGTCCGCGCCCGGAAGCGGCGACTGGTCCAACAGTTCCTCCAGCGGCGGGAGTTCGTGCTGCGACCGGTCCTGCTCGACCTCCGCCTTCGCTGCCTCCTCCCGCTCCACGGCGGCCCGTTCGGCGGCCTTCGCCGCTGCCGCCGCGGCATTCACCGCGGCCCGCTGCTGGTTGTCCGTCGCGCTGTCCAGGAAGCGCAGCAGCTCCACCGGGAAGGGCAGCACCAGCGTCGAGTTCTTCTCCGCCGCCACCTCCACCACCGTCTGCAGCAGCCGCAGTTGGAGCGCCGCCGGGGTCGCGCTCATCACCGCCGCCGCCTCCGACAACCGGGCCGAGGCCTGGAACTCGCCGTCCGCCGTGATGATCCGCGCCCGCCGCTCCCGCTCGGCCTCCGCCTGCCGGGCGATCGAGCGCTTCATCGACTCCGGCAGCGCGACGTCCTTGATCTCCACCCGGTCGATCTGGACACCCCAGCCCAGTGCCGGGCTGTCGATCATCAACTCCAGCCCCTGGTTGATCGGTTCGCGGTTGGCCAGCAGGTCGTCCAGCTCGCTCTTGCCGATGATCGAGCGCAGCGAGGTCTGCGCCACCTGGGAGATCGCGAAGGTGTAGTCCTGCACGTTGACGGTCGCCCTCACCGGGTCCTCGACCCGGAAGTACACCACCGCGTCCACCCGGACGGTCACGTTGTCCCGGGTGATGCCCTCCTGCGCCGGGATCGGCATCGTCACGATCTGCACGTTCACCTTGCGCAGCTTGTCCGCGATCGGCAGCAGCGCCACCAGCCCGGGCTCGCGCACCTCCTTGCGCACCCGGCCGAAGCGGAACACCACTCCCTTCTGGAACTGCTGGACGACCCGGACGCTCAGACCCGCCCAGATCACCCCCAGCCCGGCCAGCCCCCCGATGGCACCCAGCACCGCATCGACGATCATCGCGGCCTCCTTGCGGCCTCGGCGAGGCCTCCTCGTGCACCAGCCAGCCCCGGCCGTCGCCGACCCGGCCCAGCCGGGGGCCGCCGGAGCAGCTGATTCCACGCTACGCCTGCCCGGGCAGGCCGGCGCAGGGCCGATGCGGGGCCAGAGACGGACCGTAGGATCGTGGCCATGCCGCAGTCCGCCGCCGACGACCCCGGCCACCCCCGCCACCCCGCCGAGGCCGCCGCCCGCGCCACCTCGCTCACCGCGCTGGACCGCGTCGTCACCGACTGCCGGGCCTGCCCGCGCCTGGTCGAGTGGCGCGAGGAGACCGCCCGCACCAAGCGCCGCGCCTACCTGGACTGGGACTACTGGGCCCGCCCGATCCCCGGCTTCGGCCCGCCCGACGCCCCGCTCGTCCTGGTCGGCCTCGCCCCCGCCGCCCACGGCGCCAACCGCACCGGCCGGATCTTCACCGGCGACCCGTCCGGCGACCTGCTCTACGCGGCGCTCCACGACCTCGGGCTCGCCAACCGCCCCGAGTCCGTCCGGTACGGCGACGGCCTGCGTCTGCACGGCGTCCGCATCACCGACCCGGTCCGCTGCGCCCCGCCCGACAACAAGCCCAGCACCGCCGAACGCGACACCTGCCGCCCCTGGATCGCCCGCGAACTCCAGCTGCTGCGCCCCACCGTACGGACCGTCGTCGCCCTCGGCGGCTTCGCCTGGCAGGCCCTCCTGCCCGCCCTGGCGGAGGCCGGCTGGCAGGTCCCCCGGCCCCGCCCCGCCTTCGGCCACGGCGCCCGGGCCACCCTCCCCGCCGCCGACGGCGGCCCCGCCCTCCAGCTGTACGGCTGCTACCACGTGAGCCCGCGCAACACCAACACCGGCCGCCTCACCACCCCCATGCTCCGCGCCCTGCTCCGCACGGCCGCCCGGTCGGCGGGGCTGGAACCGGTTCCGGAGTAGGCCCGGCGGCACCGACCCCCGTACGGCGCCGTCGGGCCCGCCCCCACGCCGACCGGCCCCGCCCCCGGTCGACCGGGCCCGGCCTCAGTCGAACCGCCGGGTCGCGGTGATCCCGCCGTCCACCGGCAACGTCACCCCGGCCACGTACGACGCCCGGTCGCTCAGCAGCCAGGCCGCCGCCTCCGCGATCTCGGTGTCCGAGCCCGCCCGGCCGAGCGGGGTGGAGCGGACCACCAGGGCGTCGAACTCCGGGCCGGACGCGAAGAACCGCTCCGTCGAGGGCGTCCGCACCACCCCGGGCGCGACGGCGTTGACCCGGATGCCGTGCCGGGCGTAGTCGGCGGTGGCCGCCTTCACCAGGCCGGTCAGGCCGTGCTTGGCGGCCTGCTGGACGCCGTCCCCGAAGCCGCCGACCAGCGCGCCCACCCCGGAGTTGAGCACCACCGCGCCGCCGCGCCCGCCCGCCGCCATCGCCCGCAGCTGGGCCCGCAGGCAGAGCCAGCTGCCGCGCAGGTTGAGCGCGTGGGTGTCGTCCCACTCGGCCTCGGAGCGCTCGGCGAGCGGGGCCGGCGACAGGCCGGAGCCCGCGTTGTCGAAGGCCCCGTCCAGTCGGCCGTACGTCGTGAGTGCCGCCCCGACCGTCCGCTCGGCGCCCTCCGCGGTGGTCAGGTCGGCGGCGACGGCCACCGCCCGGGCCCCACCGGCCCGCAGCTCGGCGGCCAGTGCCTCCACCTCGGCGCCGGAGCGGGCGGCGAGCACCAGCAGCGCGCCCTCCCGGGCGAACAGCCGGGCGGCGGCTGCACCGATGCCGCGCCCGGCGCCGGTGACGATCGTGACCTTGTCGTCGAGGAGTCCCATGCGGCGAGCCTCCCGCCGCCCCGCCCGGGCCACCAGCGGCCAGCCCTTCCCAGGACGGGCCGACCAGGGACGGCCAGGTCCTGGCTAACCCCGCCCGGCTGTGGCAGCGTGACCGCATGCCCGAGACCCCGCTGGGCGCGTTCCTGCGCGCCCGCCGCGCCCGCCTCGCGCCCGCCGAGGCGGGCCTGCCCCCCGCCGGGCGCCGCCGGACGCCCGGGCTGCGCCGCGAGGAGGTGGCGGCCCGCGCGGGGATCTCCGCCGACTACTACGCCCGGCTGGAGCAGGGCCGCCAGCGGGTGCCCACCGGCCCCGTCCTCGACGGCATCGCCGAGGCCCTGCAACTGGCCGGGGCGGAGCGCGCCTACCTGCACCGGCTGGCCGCCCGGCACCGCGCACCGGCCGGGGCACCGCCCGAGCCGCCGGCCGTCTCCGCCACCACCCTGGCGCTGCTGGACACCCTGGACGCCGCGCCCGCCTTCGTCACCGGCCCGACCTTCGAACTCCTCGCCTGGAACCGCCCGGCCGGCCTGCTGATGGCCTGGCCGGAACGGCGCCCGCCCCACGAGCGCAACCTGCTCTGGCAGGTGTTCTGCTGCCCGTACGGGGACCGCTCACAGGGCAATCTCGCGGCCACCGGCTCGATCGGCGCCGACCTGGTCGCCTCGCTGCGCGCCCACCACGCGGACCGCCCCGGCGACCGCGGGCTCACCCGCCTGGTCCGGCGGATGTCCTCGGACAGCCCGGCCTTCGCCGCACTGTGGGACCGCCACCGGGCCGGCCCACCCGGCCCCGGCCGGCTCCACATCCGCCACCCGGCGCTGGACACCGATGTCCTGGAGTACACCGTGCTCGCCCTGCCCGAGGAGGGCCGGTACGTCTTCGCCTGCCTCGCCCCACCCGGCAGCCGCGCCCGCCACGCCTTCGCCGCCGCCCACGACACGGCCCCGGCCCACGCAGCGCAGGCCCGCGCAGCCCCGGCCTAGCCGAACCGCAGCAGCTTGCGCCCCGCCGCCCGGCCCCACACCTGCGGCAGCCGGGCCCGGGCCGTCTCAGCGGCGGCGAGCTGGCGCGCGTAGAGCGCCCCGAGGCCGAAGGGTTCGCCGCTGTCGGCGGCCTGCCCGGCGAGGGTTTCGGCGGCGACCACGGCGTCCTGGTGCTCGCCCAGCAGTTCCTGGACGGCCTTCATCCGTTCCGTGTACCGCTGGGCGGCCGCGCCGACCGCCGGGGCGGCGGTCTCACCGGCGTAGCGGGCGCGTTTGGCGGCCTTGCGGGCCTCGTGCAGGGCGCGGTCGCGCTGCTCGGCGGGCCCGGCCTCGGCCTCCAGGGCCGCCCGGACGCGCTCGCCGGTGCGGTGTTGCTCGCGTTCGGCGATCCGGGCCAGCTCGGGGACGGCCGCGCGGGCGGCCCGGCGGCGCAGCGGGGGGTCGGCGAGGAGGGTGGCGAGGGCGTCGGCGAGGGCGCGGCGGCGCGGGCTGTCGAGGGCGGCGAGCACCTCGGGCCAGACCTGCCGGTACTCGGCCCGCCCCCACCGCTCCAGCTCCGCCGCGACCCGCTCCGGCCGGCAGGCGGCGGGCAGTGCGCGGGCCTGGACGGCCAGCCGCTCGGCGAGCACCTCGCGGTCCCGGGCGCGGCCGAGGGCGGCCGCGAGCCAGCGCAGTTCGGCGACCAGGTGGTCGGTGGCCCCGGGGGCGAACAGCCGCCGGAAGGTCCGCAGGGCGCTGCGCAGCCGTCGGCAGGCGACCCGCATCCGGTGCACCGCGTCCGGTTCGTCCGCCCGGACGGCGTCGTCGAGGCCGGCCAGCACCGCCGCCTGGGCTCCGATGCGGTCCAGCAGCGCCTGCCCCACCGTGGCCGTGGGTCGCGCCATGAGCGCTCACCCCCTCGTCGGGGTCGCCGGGAACGCCTTCCAGGCTAGTGAACCCGCCGGCGCGCCGCCCGATCAGCTAGCTCCGGAGGACGACGACCACCACCACGACGACGCAGATGAGCAGGCCCAGGACGACTCCGGCCGCGGTGGGCGTTATCCGGTCCCGGAACTGCTTCGTCGGCCGGCGGCGGGCGGCCTGGTCCGTGCTCAGCTCCCACCAGTCGACGACCCGCTGGAAGTCCACGTGGAAGTCGGGGTCGGGGTAGACCGCGCTGTGCTGGATCCCCGGCAGTGAGCGGCGGCGCCCGTTCGTGAGGGTCATCCGGACGGCGAGCGTCGTCCCGCCCTGGACCTTGGTCTCGCGCACGTCGATCCAGCGGATCTCCTGCCACGGGTAGGTGCGCCCGGTCCCGAACCCCCAGCAGAGGGTGATCCCCTCCGGCCCGACCCTGCTCCAGTTCCGGAGAGCGATGGTGAAGCCCACGCCGACGAGCACGAGCGTCCCGCCGAACAGCCAGCACAGGCCCACCGGGCCGAGCCGGTAGGCGGCGAAGGCCACCTCCAGGACGAGCACGATGACCAGCGGGACCAGCTGCGACCAGGAGGGGCGGTACCGGTCTTTCCCCCGGAAGATCAGTTCGTTCACGCGGCGCACACTACGCCCACCCACTCGAACGGAGAAGCGGTTTCGGCGATCGCGGCTGATCCGGCGTCAGGCGGGTGAACGAACGGCCTCCGGCGGGCAACGCCTCCGCTCCCCCGGGTACGCGCCCTCGTGCCGGGTGTAAGCGTCGTGGCATACTCCGGGGCGTGACGACCTCCACCCATGCGATCAGGGCCCTGCGGGCCGCGGTGTTCACCGCGCTCGCCGTGCCGCTGTCCGCGCTGGGTCAGGTGGTCATCACGGGTCGCCCGCTGCCGCTCTCGCTGGTGGCGGCCGCGACCGCCGTCGTCTTCCTGGTCGCGGCCGCGCTGGCCGGCGGGGAGCGGCGGCTGCTGCACATCTCCGGCGTGCTGGTGCCGGTCGAGCTGCTGCTCAACACGACGTTCAACCTGGGGCAGGCCGGCTGTGGGCCGATCCTGTCCGAGCACGTGCCCGCGCGCGGTGTGAACCTGCTGGTGTGTGGCGGCGGTTCGGTGGACGGGTCGCTGCTGGCCGGTCCGCTGGGCCACGTGGGGCCGCTGGCCCCGGCGGCGACCCAGGTGCTGCTCCTGCTGGTGCACCTGGTGATCGCGCTGGCCGCCGCTGCCTGGCTGCGGCTGGGCGACGCGGCCCTGTCGGGCCTGGCCCGGTCGCTGCGCGCGCTGCGCCAGTCGCTGGCCCGCCCGCTGCGCGCCCTGGTCCTGCTGCTGCTCCCGGCTCCGGTTCGGCCGGTGCTGCGGGTGCCGCTGCCGGTGTCGGACCGCGTGCGGCCGCGCCGCGAGGACGTGGTGCTGAGCCCGGCTCCCCGGCGTGGTCCGCCGGTTCTCGCGCCTGCCTGCTGATCCGTCCGGGGCCTCCGGGCCGCCGCGCACGTTCGTCCGCAGGCAGCGCGCACAACTCCCGCGTTCACCCGATCCCGCCGCACCCGGTGCGGTTTCCCGCGCGCATCCGCGCGCCGCGTACAGGAGTTGACCTTCCATGGCTCAGACCCCCAGCAAGCAGCAGGCCAAGCGCATCAGCGCCCGTGAGCGGATCCAGGAGGCGCAGCGCCTCGAACAGCTGGCGTCGAAGCGCCGTCAGCGGATCGTCGTCGCGGTGTCCGCCGTGGCGGTGCTCGCCCTCGCGGGCGGTGCCGCGATCGCGATCAACTCGGCGTCCGGCAAGGACGAGAAGTCGGCCGCGGCCGGTGCGGCCGCGCCGACCGAGCTGGTCGTGCCGGCGAACGCCTCCGGCCCGGACGGCACGGTGATCACCTACGGCAAGGCCGACGCGCCGCACACCATGGAGATCTACGAGGACTTCCGCTGCCCGATCTGCAAGCACTTCGAGGCGGCGAACGGCGAGGCGGTCAAGAAGCTGACCGAGGACGGCTCGCTCAAGGTGGAGTTCCACCTGGCGGCGTTCCTGGACAACAACCTCGGCGGCAAGGGCTCGCGCACCGCGCTGGCCGCCGCGGGCGCCGCGCTCAACGAGGGCGTGGACAAGTTCAAGCAGTTCCACGACGTGCTGTACGCCAACCAGCCCGACGAGCGCAAGGACGACTTCGGTGACGTCAACCGCATCCTCGACCTGGCCGGCCAGGTGCCCGGGCTGAAGACGGACGCCTTCGTGAAGGCCGTCACCGACAAGACGTACGCGCCGTGGGCGGCGAAGGTCGCGGACGCGTTCAACGGCAGCGGGGTGACGGGCACCCCGACGGTCAAGGTGGACGGCAAGCCGATCTCGCTGTTCAGCGGCCAGGCCACGGTGACGCCCGAGCAGTTCACCGCCCAGGTCAAGCAGGCCGCCGGCCTGCAGTAAGCACGGCACCACCGGCCCGGCCGAACCCCGGCCGGGCCGGCCCCTCCCAGCCACCGGAGTGTGCTGCCATGACCGCCGCGACCCCTGTGCACCTCGCCCGTCCCGTTCCCCGCGCCGCCGGCCGTGCGCCGGTCGGCGCGGGCCGGGCGTTCTCACTGCTGCTGTTCCTCGGCGGGCTGATCGGGCTGGCCGCCTCGGCCGTCCTGACCTTCGACAAGCTCCGCATCCTGGAGAACCCGTCCTACGTCCCCAGTTGCAACCTCAATCCGGTGATCAGCTGCGGTTCGGTGATGCGCACCGAGCAGGCGGAGGTCTTCGGTTTCCCGAACCCGCTGCTCGGGCTGGCCGCCTTCGGCGCGCTGGCGGCGGTTGGGGCGGGGCTGCTGGCCGGTGCCGCGTACCGGCGCTGGTTCTGGCTGGGCCTGCACGCGGGCACCCTGCTGGGGGTGGTGTTCGTGCACTGGCTGATCGACGAGGCGCTGTACCGGATCGGCGCGCTGTGCCCGTACTGCATGGTGGTGTGGGCGACGGTGGTGGTGCTGTTCTGGTACACGACGCTGCACAACCTCCGGACGGGGGTGATCCCGGTGGGCCCGCGGCTGCGGCCGGTCGTGCGGGAGGCGGCGCGCTACCACTGGGCGGTGCCGGTGCTGTGGGCGGCGGTGATCGCGCTGCTGGTCCTCAACCGGTTCTGGTACTACTGGAGCACGCTGGTCTGACGGACCGTCAGCCGACGTACCCCGTGGAGTGCAGCAGCGCGGTGGCGCCGGTCCGCCGGGCCTCCAGGGCCCGGCGGAGCCGGCGCGCCGCGCAGGGGTGCAGCAGTGCGGCCGCCCGGGCGGGGGTGAAGTACCCGTACCCGGCGATCTCCTCGGCCTGCACCCGGATGGCGGCGCCGGCCGCGACCGTTCCGCCGTCGAACATGAACTGCACGGCGGGGTGGGCGTGTTCGCCCTGGCCGGGGATCGGATCGCGCCACTCGACGACGAGCAGCCGCAGCTCGCCGACCACCAGCCCGGTCTCCTCGCGCAGTTCGCGGGCGGCGCATTCGGCGGGGCCCTCGCCCGGGTCCATCCCGCCGCCGGGGAACTGCCACTGGGCGCGGTAACTGGCCTTCAGCAGCAGGACGTCGCCGCCTTCGCCGGTGAGCAGCACGCTGCAGCCGACGTAGGCGCGCAGCAGCCCGGCCAGCCAGTCCTGTTCCGAGAGCCAGGTGTCCGTCATCGCGCCTCCTCCGCCGGTGCCCCGTCGCGGTGGCCACTCTGCCGCAACCCCCGTACCGGATCCGCTGGTTCGTACCCTAATCCACCCGATCGGGTACTCGCCGGAACGGCGGTGCTACCCGAAGACCGCCCGCCGGTAGGCGTTGCGCAGGTCGGTGAGCGGCTGGACGCCGCGGTCGTAGTGGACCTTGTTGGTGAGCAGCAGCGCCCAGCGGCCGAGCCGCCGGGAGATCCAGATGCCGGTACCGGTGAAGCCGTAGTGGACGAAGGTGCCCTCGGCGGGGTCGGTGCCGGGGGCGTACAGCCAGGACAGGCCGCGGACGGGGGCGAGGCCACCGGTCTGTTCGCGCAGTGATTCGGCGATCCAGGCTTCGCCCCAGGGCAGTTGGGGCGGCGGGGCGAGCAGCGCGGTGAGGAAGCGGGTGAGGTCGCGGGCGGTGGAGAAGGCCCCGGCGTTGCCGGAGACGCCACCGAGCAGCCGGGCCGAGGGGTCGTGGACGACGCCGCGCAGGTGGCTCCCGGCCCGCTGGTCGTACTCGGTGGGCGCGGTGTGGGCGGTGTCGGCGGGGCCGAGCGGACCGTACCGGGTGTCGGCCATGGCGAGCGGTCGCCAGGCCCAGCGGGTGGCGAGCTCGTCCAGCGGCGCGCCGCCGAGGTCCTCGACGAGGTAGCCGAGCAGGACGGCGGCGCGGTCGGTGTACTCGACGGCCGTGCCGGGTTCGCGGTGCAGCGGGGCGGCGATCACCCCGGCCCGGATCGCCGCGAGGTCGCGCCCGTAGAGCTGCTCGAAGCCGGTGCGCGGGAGCGTTCCGGCGGTATGGGCGAGGAGTTGACGGACCGTCACCGCGCCGACGGGGTGCCCGTCGGCGGGTGGCCACCAGCGGCCGAGCGGTTCGTCGAGCGGGAGCCGCCCGGCCTCCCGGAGCACCCCGGCGCAGGGCCAGAGGGCGACGATCTTGGTGAGGCTGGCGAGGTCGTACCGGGTGTCCGGCCCGGGGGCGAGCCGGGCGTACGGGCCCTGCCCGAGCGCGCCGTGCGCGCCGCCGCCGAGCATCCCCCCGGCGTCTCCGACGGCCCAGACGGCGCCGGCCCCGACGGCGCGCACGCCGCTCCGGACCAGCCGGTCCAGCTCCCCGCCGGGCACGGCCAGGGTGGGGAGCCGGTCGGCTCCTGGCGGTCGGTGGCTCATCGTCCCCCTCAGAGGTGCCGTGAGCCTACCCGGCGGGCGGGCCGGTCAGGCCGCCGCGGGCAGCTCCTTGCCGAGGCAGATGCTCTGCGGGTGCTCGCGGTAGATGCCGAACTTCCGGATCGCCGCGTACCCCTCGGACTGGTACAGCGCCACGGCCTCGGGCTGCTCGGTGCCGGTCTCCAGGATGACGCGGGTGCGTCCGGCCTCGGCGGCGGTCCGCTCCAGGCGGCGCAGCACCGCCCGGGCCAGGCCGCGGCCGCGGGCGGCGGGGACGACGAACATCCGCTTCAGCTCGACGTCACCGTCGCGCAGCCCGTCCGGCCCGGCCTGCTTGGCCCGCCAGCCGCCGCAGGCGACCGGCCGGCCGTCGAGGTAGGCGATCAGGAACAGGCCGGCCGGCGCCTCGAAGTCGTCGGCGTGCAGCACGGTCTCGTCGGGGTCGCCGTAGCGGCGGACGTACTCCTGCTGCACCTCCGCCGACAGGGCCTGGGCATCGGGGTGGGCGTAGCCGGTGACGCGGAACTCGACGGTTCCGGCCACCGTGGTGGTGCTCTCCATGAGGGAAGAGCCTACGACCTGGATTCAGCGGGCCTCGAACCGGGCGACCAGCTCGTTCTTGCCGAACATCCGGGCGGTGTCGACGGCGTTCGGGGTGCCGGCGGCGGGGTCGGCGCCGCCGTCCAGCAGGACGGTCAGCACGTCCTCGGCGCCCTTGAAGACGGCGCCGGCGAGCGGGGTCTGGCCGCGGTCGTTGGCACGGTTCGGGTCGGCGCCGCGCGCCAGCAGGGCTTCGACGGTGGCGGCGTGGCCGTGGTAGGCGGCGAGCATGAGCAGGGTGTCGCCGCGGTCGTTGGTGAGGTCGGCGGGCGCGCCGGCGTCCACGTAGGCGGCCAGGGTGCCGGTCTCCCCGGCCCGGGCGGCGTCGAAGAGCTTTCCGGCCAGGGCGATCACCTCGGCGTCGGGGGCGTCGGCGGGCTGCTGGTTGGCGGCGTCGGTCATGGCGGGCGGCCTTTCCGGTCTGCGGGTTCTGCGGGTGGCGGGTTCTGCGGGTGGCGGGTTCAGCGCGTGGCTGGGCTGCGGGTGGCTGGGCTGCGGGTGGAGCAACTGCGCGTACCGCACCGTAGCGGCCGGGCGCCGGGCCGGGCCAGCGCGCGTCCGGATGGCGGATGGCGGCCCTGGAACGGCGGCCATCCGGGCGAACTTTCCCGACCCCCCGGAAACCTCCCGCCCGTCCGACGGGAATGCCTCGCCGCGCTGGAACTACGCGACGCACGGCCCCACCCCGGCCGGTTCGCCTGCCTTCGCCCGGACTCCAGGGCGGTATTGAACGGGAAAACCACCCATTTGCACCGTTCCATCATCTATTACTTTTTGTCACGATTAGTGCACTTTCTGTGACACGTCCCCGTCCCCCCTCCCCGAGGAGCAGAACGTGATCCTCTCGATTTCCGGCATCGTCCTGTTCGGCACCATCGCCTTCCTGTTCTTCCGCAGGGACGGGCTAAAGGTCTCCCACGCCGTCGTCTGCGCCCTCTTCGGCTTCTACGTCGCAGGCTCCTCGATCGCCCCGAGCATCACCGCCGGCGGCGCCAGCCTGGCGAGCCTGCTCGGCGGCCTCAAGTTCTAGGCGCTGCCACTCCCCCGCACGGGCCCGGGCGCGGATCCCACCGCCCCGGGTCCCGTCGTACGGGCCCCGCCCCCGTCACCCCACCCGTCCCACCCGCCCGGGGAGTCAAGGAATGCCGCTCCAACGCCATCTCAGCAAGGGCCGCGAGTTCGCCCGAACCGCCGGGGACCACGCCTCCGACATGTTCGCCCCGCTCTCCGTGATCGGCCGCGGGCTGCGCCACCACGCAGGCTGGGCCAAGGACCGCTGGAACGCCACCCCGAAGGACCGCCGCGGCCCGACCCTGTTCCTGACCGCCGCGATGCTGGTCGGCGTCTACCTGCTGCCGCACGGCCTGCTGTTCGCCCTGATCGCGCTGATGGCCAGCTCCGCCTGGGCCGGCCGGGCCCCCAAGGCGGCACCCGCCCCGCCCGCCCCGGACGTCTCCGACATCAAGCTCGGCGCGCTCTACTCCGCGCTCACCCCGTACCTGTGCGGCCCCGAGGACGCCAACCCGCTGTACCACTACGAGGGCCACTACAAGAACGCCTTCAGCTCCTGGGAGTTCGACGGCGAGGGCCGGCTCTCCCGGCTGGAACTCGGCTACCCGGCGTACTTCACCGACACCGAGCCGACCGCGCGGGCCCGGATCGAGCAGGTCGTCCAGGGCAAGGCCGGCCGGGCCCGGGAGTACCGCTTCGACTGGGACGAGGAGTCCAACCGGCTGCGGATCACCGCACTCACCCCGCTGCCCGCGACCATCGTCGCCCAGCGCTTCGTGGCCGCCCCCGGCGAGATCGTGCTCGGCTTCACCGACGAGGACGGCACCGCCCGGACCATCCCGGTCGCCCAGGGCGGCGCGATCGCCCAGCAGCCGCCGGTCGTCTGGCGCACCGGCCCGCGCTCGGCCGAGCCGCATCTGCTGGCGCTCGGCGTCACCGGCTACGGCACCTCCAGCCTGATCCGCTCGATCGCACTCCAGGCGCTCCCGTACGGCGACCTGGTGGTGGTCGACGGCGCCGGCACCGGGGAGCACGCCTGCCTGGTCAACCGGCCCGGCGTGCACACCGTGGAGACCAGCCTGCACGGCGCGCTGGCCGCGCTGGAGTGGGCCGCCCAGGAGACCGAGCGCCGGCTCGCCGCGCTGAACGCCGCCCGGCACGCCGGCACCGCGCCGCCCGAGGACGCCACCCGGCCGCTCTGGCTGCTCCTGGACCACCCGACCGAGCTGAGCGAGCTCGCCCACGCCGAGGGCCGACCGGACCCGCAGGACCTGCTGGAACTGCCGCTGCGGCACGGCCGCGCCGCCCGCGTCACCGTGGTGATCGCCGACGACGTCGAGGCCCGGCACCGGATCACCCCGACCGTGCGCTCCACCACCCGGGCCCGGGTCGTGCTCGGCCCCACCGGCCCCGAGGAGGGCCACGCCGCGCTCGGCGCACCGCTGGACATCGTGCCCGCCGCGCACGCCCCCGTCGGCCGCGGCTACGCCCGGATCGGCAACGGCACCCCCGTCCGACTCCAGGTGCCCGCCACCGTCGACCCGCTGGACGAGGAGGCCCCGGCCCAGCTGCGGGACGCGGTGATCGCCCTGCTCCCGCACCGCGACACCCGCACCGAGGCCGCCGCCGACCTGCCGCCCCGGCCGGAGCGCCCGCCGGTGGCGCTGCCGGCCGATCCGGCCCCCCGGGCCCACCCGGTCGACCTCGCCAAGGGCGAGCCGATGATCCGTTCCCGACCGATCTCCTGACCGCGGCGGGCGGGGGCGCCGACGGTCGTCGAATCCCGTCCCGGTAGGCTCGTCACGGAAAGGCCGACCGATCACCAGATGTGAAATAGGTGACACCTAGGGTGATATCCACGGCCAGATGTGACAAATCGGGCGCCGGTGGGTACAAACAGGGGCGGCACGACAGACGACGCATGTCCCGGGACGGGAATCTTCGTCGGAAGCCGAGCGTTGACCGAACGACGAAGAACAGCGACCACTAGTCCTGTGGGCTATAAGCCCGGGAGGCACGATTCATGAGCGAGCGAGCTCTCCGCGGCACGCGACTCGGGGCCACTAGCTACGAGACCGACCGCGGTATCGATCTGGCTCCCCGCCAGACCGTCGAGTATGCATGTCAGAACGGACACCGATTCGAGGTTCCTTTCTCGGTCGAGGCGGAGATCCCCCAGGCCTGGGAATGCCGCTTCTGTGGCCAGGAGGCGGTACTTCTCGACGGCGATGAGCCGGAGGAGAAGAAGGTCAAGCCGACGCGCACCCATTGGGACATGCTGATGGAGCGTCGGACCCGCGAGGAGTTGGAGGAGGTGCTGGCCGAGCGACTGGCCGTGCTCCGCTCCGGCGGGATGAACCTCGCGGTACACCCGCGGGACACCCGCAAGAGCGCCTGACCTCGCTCCCGCCACGGCGGGAGGACACGAAAAGGGACCCTGGTCACCAGGGTCCCTTTCGCGTTGCCGCTCCCGCCCGTTGCCGGGCGGGAGCGGGTCAGCCGGAGATCGGCGGGCGGTAGCCGGTGTCCGGGCCCTGCGGACCGCGCGGACCGGCGTCCGGCTCCACCACCTCGCCCTGGATCACCTTGCCGTCCGGGCGGTGGATGCGCAGTTGCTCCTGCAGCCGCATCGCGTCCGCGAACGGGGCGCTCCCGGCGGCGACGGTGCTGCGCAGCGCCTTGTCGGCCACCCGGCGGCCGCCGGCCCGCCAGAGCGCCCGGGTGGGCGGGAACAGCAGGGTGAGCGCCACCAGGTCCGACAGGAAGCCCGGGACGATCAGCAGCAGGCCCGCCAGCACCGTCAGGCTGGTGCCGGTCTGGGGCTGCTCGGACTTCGGGTCCTTGCTCTGCTCGATCGCCGCCGACAGCGCCTTCAGGCCGGCCCGCTTGATCAGCGAACCGCCGATCAGCGCGCCCGCGATGAGCAGCAGCACGACGACGGAGCCGCCCAGCCACGAGCCCACTTGGACCAGCAGCCAGACCTCCAGCACCAGCCAGGCGGTGATCAGCAGCGGCAGCACCCGGCGGAGCTTGCCGCGCGGGGCCGGACGGGCGGGGGTAGCTTGCTGGGTCACGGTACGAATCCACTCCAAGCGGTGCTCTGCGCGCCGCACGGGAGGTCCGGGCCGGCTACGGCACCACCTGGTCCAACGATTCCCCGGCTGCCGGTGTTCCGGCGGCGACCTTCCGCCGGCGGCCGACCAGGACACCCGCGCCGCAGGCCAGCAGGCCTGCGAAGGCCAGCGTCCACTCCGGCACGGCGCCGACCCGGTCGGCGACGGTGGTGCCGTCGCGCAGCGGGACGACCGCCGACAGCTCGGCCGCGGTCAGCTCCTCGGTGCGCTGCTCGACCGTGCCGTCCGGGGAGATCACCGCGCTGATGCCGCTGGTCGCGGCGATCAGCACGGCCCGGCCGTGCTCGACGGCGCGCAGCCGGCTCATCGCGAGCTGCTGCTCGGGCTGGCCGGTCTTGGCGTAGGTCGCGTTGTTGGTCTGGACCACCAGGACGCGGGCGCCGCTGTCCACGGTGTCGCGGACGATCTCGTCGTAGGCGACCTCGAAGCAGATCACGTCGCCGATCCGGGCCGGGCCGAGCTGCATGACGCCGTTGTGGTCACCGGGGTAGAAGTCCCGGGCGACCCGCTGGAGGCGGGTGACCACCTTCATCAGCTGGGCGCGGAACGGCACGTACTCGCCGAACGGGACGGGGTGCTGCTTGGTGTAGGAGGCGCCGGGGCCGGTCTTCGGGTCCCAGACGATGCCCTCGTTCTGGACGTGCTGCGCGTCCGGACCGTCCACCAGGGTGCCGACCAGGGTGGGCACGCCGACCGTCTTCACGGCCTGGTCGATGCGCTGGTAGGCGAGCGGGTCGCTGAACGGGTCCAGGTCGGAGGAGTTCTCCGGCCAGATCACGATGTCGGGGCGCGCGACCTTGCCGGCGTCGATGTCCGCGGCCAGCCGCTCGGTCGCCGCCGCGTGGTTGTTGAGGACCATCATCGGGCGGCCGAGGAAGTCCATGCCCGGATTGGGCACGTTGCCCTGGACGATGGCGACCTTCACGGTGTCGGCCGGTGCGGTCGGCACCGGCACCAGGTAGCCGGCCAGCAGTGCGGCCACCGCGCCCAGCGCCGCCATCGCGGCGGCCCGGGGAGCCTTGCGCGGCCCGCGCAGGCGCAGCGCGGCCCAGGCGAGCAGGGCGCCCGAGAGGGCGACCGCGAAGGTCACCAGCGGTGCGCCGCCGAGCGCGGCCAGCGGCGTGAACGGGGTCGCGGTGTTGGCGAAGGCCAGCCGCCCCCACGGGAAGCCGCCGAACGGCAGCCGGTCGCGCGCCCACTCCTGGGTGATCCACAGACAGGCCGCCCAGAGCGGCCAGGCCGGCAGCCGGGAGGTGACGGCCAGGCCGGCGCCGAGGACGGCCAGGAACAGCGCCTCCACGACCGACAGGCCGACCGTCGCGTCCCAGCCGACCACCCGCAGCCAGCTGAGCAGCAGCAGGAAGAACGGCAGGCCGAAGGCGAAGCCCGTCCAGGCCGCCTGGCGGACGGTGCGGCCCCGGGTGAGCAGGGAGAGCGCGGCGACGCCGAGCAGCGACAGCGGCCACAGGTCGAAGGGCGGGAAGGCGAGCCCGAGCAGCAGTCCGGCCAGGGCCGCGAGGCCGGTGCGGGGAAGGCCCGCCCGGAGCTTGGCGACGGCGCGGGCGGCGCGACCGGGCCCGGGCGCCGACTCCACCGGCTCGGGTACGGCCCCGGACCGTTCCTGGGTGACGGGCATGGCCACCGGCGCACCATCTTCCTGGATCTTGCTGTTCGGACGCTGTCCGAAGAAGGTACCCCGGAAGGTCGGGGAAGCGTGAGGTCAGGGTGGTAGCAGGGTCAGCGGCTCGCGTACCGGACCTCGCCCAGCGGCCAACGCTCCGCGAGCCAGGCGGAGACGGCCCGGTGCAGCGGGGCGTCCAGCTCGGCGCGGTCGGCGCGGACCCAGGAGCTGACGGCCGCCACGGACGGGTCCTCGCGGTCGGGGTACAGGTGGACGCCGCCGATCACCTCGCCCCCGGCGGGATCCAGGACGGTGTAGGCGAAGCCGGCGCGGTTCGCGAAGTCTGCGGCGGGCCGGCGCAGGTCGGCGAGGTTCTGCTCCGCCGTCGTCCCGGCGACCGGCGGCCGGTTGCGGCCGACGAAGCCGGGGGGGTGGCGCGGATGTGGTCGATGCTGCTCGGGCCTTGCCGCACACGCCCCTGACCAGGCGGCGAGGTCGGAGTCGTCGTGCTGCTCGCCCAGGGGTTCCAGGCGGAACTCCGGGGCGAGCAGCTCGCGGGGGACGGTGAAGTCGGCGGGCACCAGCGGGTTGGTCGCCATGGCGGTCAACCTATGGGCCGTCGGGCCGTCGCTTCACCTGGGTTTTCTCGGCTCCACTCGAGTCTGGTCTGGTCTTACTCGGCGGCCCGGTGGACAGTGCGGCCGCGGACGACGGTGCGCAGGCAGGCCGGCAGGGGACGGCCGGGGGTGAGGTCGGGCAGGCCGGGGGTGCCGGAGCGCGGGTCGGTGGACCAGCCCGCCACCCGGGAGTCGGGGGCCTGGACGACCAGTTCGTCGGCGGCCCAGACCGCGTAGCTGGCGACCGCGCCGGGGACGAGCACGCCGTCCTGGTCGCGGCCGATCGCGCGCCAGCCGCCACGGGTGTGCGCGGTGAAGGCGGCGCGGACGGAGATCCGGTGCTCCAGGGTCTGGTGGAAGGCGGCCGCGCGCACGGTGCCCCAGGGGTCGAGCGGGGTGACCGGGGCGTCCGAGCCGAAGGCCAGCGGGACACCGGCCCGCAGCAGGGCGGCGAAGGGGTTGAGCACGGCGGCCCGCTCGGCGCCGAGGCGCTGGACGTACATGCCGTCCGGGCCGCCCCAGGCGGCGTCGAAGGCGGGCTGGACGGAGGCGGTGAGGCCGAGCTCGGCGAAGGCCGCGATGGCCTTGTCGTCCAGCGCCTCGGCGTGCTCGACGCGGTGGCGCAGCGCCCTCACCCGCCCGGCACCGACCCGCTCCCCGGCCGCCCGGACACCGTCCAGGACGGCGGCCACGGCCGCGTCGCCGATGGCGTGGAAGCCGGCCTGGAGCCCGGCCTCGGTGCAGGCGGCGACGTGGTCGGCGACCTGCTCGGCGGTCAGGTAGGCGGTGCCGGTGTGCTCGGCGTCGGCGTAGGGGGTGTGCAGGCAGGCGGTGTGCGAGCCCAGTGCGCCGTCCACGAAGAGGTCGCCGCCGGCGCCCACCGCGCCGAGCCGGCGGGCCGTCCCGATGCCGCCCAACTCGCCCCAGTAGCCGAAGACTTCGGGGCCTTCGCCAGCGGCGGCGAGGGCCAGCAGGGCGGCCAGGTCGGCCTCCGAGGAGATCTCCGGGCCGGCGCACTCGTGCAGCGCGCCGATGCCGAGTTCGGCGGCCCGGGCGAGGGTGGCGCGCTGGGCGCGGCCGCGCTGCTCGGGGGTGAGGTGCGCGAGCGCGGTCTGCCGGACGGCGTGGTGGGCGTCCTTGGTGAGCGGGCCGTCGGCGGTGTGGCCGGGGCGCTCGGCCAGGCCGGCGGCGAGGGTGCGCAGCGCGGTGGTGGCGAGCGCGGAGTGCACGTCGGTGCGGGAGAGGTAGAGCGCGGCGCCACGGGCGGCGGCGTCGAGTTCGGCGAGCGTGGGCGGGCGGCCCTCGGGCCAGCCGGTCTCGTCCCAGCCGTGGCCGATGAGCACCCCGCCCGGCTCGGGCCGGGCGTCGACGAAGGCGGTGACGGCGGCGAGGGCGGCGGCCAGCGAGGGGCTGCCGGTGAGGTCGAGGCCGGTGAGCGCCAGGCCGGTGGCGGTGGCGTGCACGTGGGCGTCGACGAAGGCGGGGGTGACCAGGGCGCCGTCCAGCTCGACGATCTCGTCGGCGGTGGTGGCGTACGCCTCGGCGGCACCGTCGCTGCCGACCCAGGCGATGTGCTCGCCCTCGACGAGCATCGCGGTGGCGAAGGGGTCGGCGGGGCTGTAGACGGCGCCGCCGCGCAGCAGGACGGTCCGGGGGGTGCGTTCGGTCATGCCGCTAAGTCTGCACCTGCGGGGTTCGTCCTCAGAGCCTCGGGGGTCGCGCCTCGTAGGGGGTGGAGAGGACGACGGTGGTGCGGGTGGAGACGCCGGCGGCGCTGCGGATGCGGGCGAGCAGGTCCTCCAGGTCGCCGGGGGCGCCGACGCGCACCTTGAGGATGTAGTTCTCGTCGCCGGCGACGCTGTGGCAGGCCTCGATCTCGGGCAGGCCGGCCAACCGTTCGGGGGTGTCGTCCGGGGCACTGGGGTCGAAGGGCTTGACCGAGATGAACGCGGTCAGCGCCAGATCGACGGCGTCGGGGTCGATGATCGCGGTGTAGCCGCGGATCACCCCGCGCTGTTCGAGGCGGCGCACCCGCTGGTGCACCGCCGAGGTGGACAGGCCGGTGGCCTTGCCCAGGTCCGTGTAGCTCATCCGGCCGTCCTCTAGGAGCAGCTGGACGATGCGTTGGTCGAGATCCTCCACAGTGCGCAAACCTACCCGGTCGGGGGCACGGGGGGCGCACGCGGTGTCACATCGGGTGCCCGCAGGTGTCAGGCGGGCAAATGCCAGGCGAATGTGGCAGTGGATGTGGCCAAGGACACACCCGGTGCATCACGGTGCACCGGACCGCAGGGTTATGAGCCCGAATCGCAGGGAAGTGCTGGTTGTGGCCCCGGGCGACCACGCCGGGCCCGATCCGAGGGGGATCCTCATGCCGACTGACCAGCGTGCCCTGGGCGCCGACGAGACCGACGATACGACCGGCCGCGACGACCTCGCGGTCGATCACGGCCACGTCCCGGGCATAGACCCGGGCGAGGCCGAGACCTGGGACATCTTCCGGGTGCACTGCCCCGAGTGCCGCCGCCCGATCGCCCTGGTGGCCGACGAGGAGCGGCTGCCGCAGCACGCGCTGCTGCCGACCGCCTGGAACCCCTTCGCCCCCGCGCTGTGCCCGGGTTCGGGCACGCCGACCGACGACCTCGCCGAGGTGGAGACCTCGGCGGACGCCCAACCGGCCGGGCTCGACGCCCTGTTCCGGCTCCCCAGCGAACTCGACTGGCGCACCCAGCCGTTCTCGCACGCGGTGGCGCACCGGCCGGCGCGGACCGCCGCCGTCGCCACGGGAGCCTCCATCGCCCCGGTCGCCACGGTCGCCACGGCCATCCCCGAGCAGCGCCGCCGCCTGGTCCGGCGCTGATCCGCCGGACCGTGCAGGCGGGTTGACGCAGGATCAGAGACGCCTCCGGCCGTCACTCCGCACCCTGGAGTGACGGCCGGAGGCCGTTGTGTGGGGGCTCAGCCCCCGGCTCGACCTCGGCCCGGCCCCGGCCCCTGGTTCGGCCCCCGGCTCAACCTCGGCCCGGCCCCGGCTCAGCCCTTGGTGAGGTGGCGGCCGATCACCAGGCGCTGGATCTGGTTGGTGCCCTCGACGATCTGCAGCACCTTCGCCTCGCGCATGTAGCGCTCGGCCGGGAAGTCCTGGGTGTAGCCGTAGCCGCCGAGCACCTGGACCGCGTCGGTGGTCACCCGCATCACGGCGTCGGTGCAGAACAGCTTGGCCATCGCCGCCTCCTTGGAGAACGGCCGGCCCGCGTCCCGCAGCCGGGCGGCGGACAGGTAGAGCGCCCGCCCGGCCTCGATCTGGGTGGCCATGTCGGCGAGCATGAAGGACAGGCCCTGGAAGTCGGCGATCGGGCGGCCGAACTGGCGGCGGGTGCGCGCGTAGTCGACCGCGAGGTCGAGCGCGGCCTGGGCGACGCCGACCGCGCAGGCGGCGATGCCGAGGCGGCCGGAGTCCAGTGCGGCGAGCGCGATCTGGAAGCCCTGGCCCTCCTCGCCGATCAGCCGGTCGCGGGTGACCCGGGCGCCGTCGAAGTGCAGCTGCGCGGTCGGCGAGGAGCGCATGCCCATCTTGTGCTCCGGCGGCGCGGCCGACAGGCCCTGCGCGTCGCCCGGGACGAGCAGGCAGCTGATGCCCTTGGAACCCTCGTCGCCGGTGCGCACCAGGGCGCTGTAGAAGTCCGCCCGGCCGCCGTGGGTGATCCACGCCTTGGTGCCGTTCACCACGTACGCGTCGCCGTCGAGGTCGGCCCGGGTGCGCAGCGCGGCCGCGTCCGAGCCGGACTGCGGCTCGGAGAGGCAGTAGGCGCCGAGCTGCTCACCGGAGAGCATCCCGGGCAGCCACCGGCCGCGCTGCTCCTCGGTGCCGAAGCCGGCCAGCGCGTGGCAGGAGAGGGTGTGCACGCTCACCCCGAGTCCGACGGCCAGCCAGCCGGCCGCCAGCTCCTCCAGCACCTGCAGGTACACCTCGTAGGGCTGCCCGCCGCCACCGTACTTCTCGTCGTAGGGGAGGGAGAGCAGGCCGGCCTCGCCGAGGGTGCGGAAGACCTCCCGCGGGAAGCGGCCGGCGGCCTCGTCCTCGGCCGCGCGGGGCTGCAGCTCGCGCTGGACCAGGTCCCGGGTGAGGCTCAGCAGCTCGTGGGCCTCCTCGCTGGGCAGCTGGCGCTCCACGGCTTTCACAGGGGACGGGGTCATGGCGGCGGTCGCCTCCTCGATCGGGCACCGGAGCGTGGTGTGGCTGGTCCGGCGCGGGTGTGGCGGGTCGGCCCGACCGGCACCGGATTACGGTGAACGGCCGTTCACAGGCATGGCGATGCGAGTATGCCGGAAACCCGCGCCGCCGTCACGATCACCCAGGAGTAACTGGACGGACTGGTGGGGTACGGCACCGTAGGGTTGCCGTTGTGGCTGCCTCCCGAACCCTCTCCCCCGCCCCTCCGCCCGCTTCCGGCGACGCGGTGGCCTCGCTCGCGGCGGAGTTGCGCGCGCTGCCGCCCTCCTGCGGGCCGGTGCGGCTGGTCGCGGTGGACGGGCACGCGGGTTCGGGCAAGACGACCTTCGCCGGGCGGCTGGCGGCGGCACTCGGCGGGGCGCCGGTGGTCCACCTCGACGACCTGGCCACCCACGCCGAGCCCTTCGGCTGGACCGGGCGGCTGCGCGAGCAGGTGCTGGAGCCGCTGGCGGCCGGCCGGGACGGCGCGTACCGGGTGTACGACTGGACGCTGCGCCGCTTCGCGGGCGCGGCCGCGGTGCCGGCCGCTCCGGTGGTGCTGGTGGAGGGCGTCGGCGCCGGGCGGCGGGCGGTGCGGCCGTGGCTGGCCCGGGTGATCTGGATGGAGTTGGACGCCGCCTCGGCCCGGCGGCGCGGCGAGGAGCGGGACGGTCCGGATCTGGCCGAGTTCTGGGCCGGCTGGGCTCGGGCCGAATCGGCGCATTTCGCCGCCGATCCGAGCCGCCCGTTCGCCGGGACGAGGGTCGACGGGGTGACCGGCCGAATCACGCCGGGCACCGTGGGTGAACCTTCAACAAGCCCTTGACCTGCGGTATCGCCAGGATTTAGGTTCTCCTCAGCCGCCGGAACGGGATGTTCCGGCCGCCTCGGACCCGGCGCCCCCGGCTTGTTCCCCCGTGAGCCGGGGGCGCCGTCCGGTCCCTTTCCGAATCGCGCTCCCCCGTCGCCGTTGCTGGCTCCCGCCCGCTCAACGACCGCTCACGCGATCGCATTTGGCTCCGTGGGCACCCTTCCGGATCAGCGCCACGCCGGTACGATTCCTCGCAGGCGCAGATGCGCCCGGGGGCTTCCGACCACCGGCCCGGCTGCACGCAGGCAACCCGCCACCGAGCCCCGGGCCAAGCCGCGGGGGGCGTGAGTGACGACGGTGGACAGTTCCGACAGCAACGCGGGCGGCCCGGACCGGCTCGCCGAGCGCGCGTGGCTGCGTGCCATGGACGCCTACACGGCGGGCGCGTACGCCCGCGCCGAGGAGGAGTTCCGCGCGGCCGTCCGGCTGGACCCGGGCATGGCCGACGCCTGGCTCGGCCTGCACGCGCTGCGCAGCGACACCTCGGCGGCGCTGCTGGCCATGTACCGCAACCAGAAACGGTTCGGAGAGCAGCGGCGGCGCCACCGCCGACCGCTCAGTTCCTGGTACTGGCTGGGCTGGTGGGTGCAGCCCGTCCTGGAGGACGCCCGCGACCTCGCGCTGGCGCACGCCTCGCACTGGCTGGACGGCCGCCACCTGGCCGAGCTGGACCGGGCGCTGGAACAGTGCCCGGCGCCCAGCGAGGACGCGTCCGCCCAGTTCCTGTACGCCTGCCGGTCCTATCTGCTCAAGGACTGGGAGCAGTTGATCCGGGACACCGACCGGCTGCTGGACGACCCGCTGCTCGGCATCGAGGCCGGGCTGTTCGCCGGCATGGCACGGGTCCGGCTGGACATGTGCGCCCAGGCGCAGGCGCCGCTGGCCGCCTCGCTGGCCCGCTGCCGCTCCGAGCAGCCCCAGCGCAAGGAGCTGCGGTACTGGCTGGCCCGGGCGTACGAGGGCGCCGGGCGCAGTGCGGCCGCGCTGCCGCTCTACCGGGCGGTGCACCGGGCCGATCCGGTGTTCATGGACACCGCCGCGCGGCTGGCCGCGATCGCGGCGGAGGACGCGTTGGCGGACGACCTGCCGGACGCCCTGCTGGACGGCGGCCTGCCGACGGGCGGGCGGCCGGCCGGGTACGAGGAGGACGAGCCGGACGAAGCCGACGGAGCGGACTTCCAGGACGGGGCCGGGTACGCCACGGCGGGCGGATTCGGCGACGCGGCCCCCGGATTCACCGAGGGCGCCGGGTACACCGGCGGGGTCGGGTTCGTCGAGGGGGTCGGGTTCCTCATGGGTCCAGGCCCGGGCGACGGTTCGACGGCGGACCCGGCGCCGCAGGCGACCGGCGAGCGGTCGGGTTCGCCGGCCGGCTCCGCCGCCCCGCTGCCGCTCCCGGTCCGCGCCGAGGCCCAGCCCCGCACCGCTCCCGTACCCGCCGCCCAACCGGTCGACGATGAGCGCGAGTTGGACGCGGCGCTGGCGGAACTCTCGCTGATGGTGGGCCTGGAGCCGGTCAAACGCCAGGTGCGGGCGCTGTCGGCGCAGTTGCGGATGTCCAGACTCCGGGCCGCGCAGGGCCTGCCGGTCCAGCCGCCCAAGCGCCACTTCGTCTTCTCCGGCCCCTCCGGCACCGGCAAGACCACCGTGGCCCGGATCCTCGGCCGGGTCTTCCACGCCCTCGGGCTGCTCTCCGGCGACCACCTGGTGGAGGCCCAACGGGCCGACCTGGTCGGCGAGTTCCTCGGCCAGACCGCGGTCAAGGCGAACGAGCTGATCGACTCGGCGCTGGACGGCGTGCTGTTCATCGACGAGGCGTACAGCCTCTCCAACTCCGGCTACACCAAGGGCGACGCCTACGGCGACGAGGCCCTCCAGGTGCTGCTGAAACGCGCCGAGGACAACCGGGACCGCCTGGTGGTGATCCTGGCCGGCTACCCCGAGGGCATGAACCGGCTGCTCGCCACCAATCCCGGCCTCAACTCCCGCTTCACCACCCGGGTCGACTTCCCCAGCTACCGCCCCACCGAACTGACCGCGATCGGCGCCGCGCTGGCCGGCCGGGACGGCGACGGCTGGGACGAGGACGCGGCCGAGGAACTGGCCAGCATCTGCACCCACGTGGTCCGCGAGGGCTGGATCGACGAACTGGGAAACGGCCGGTTCATCCGCACCCTGTACGAGAAGTCCTGCGCCTACCGGGACCTGCGGCTCTCGCTGCTGCGCGAGCCGCCGGGCCGGGAGGACCTGGCGACCCTGCGCCTGCCCGACCTCGTCCAGGCCTACGGGGAGCTGATCGACGGCCGAGGCTGAGACCGGCTCCCCGGGATCGCGCCGGGCTCAGCCCTGGAGCAGCTTCGCCTCGCGCTCGGGGTCGAGCCCGACCTGCGGCCGGTCGGCGCGCAGCGGGGCGACGCCGCCGATCGACCGCAGCCAGGCCCAGGTGTCCTCGACCGTCTCGCCCACCGGCCGGCAGCGCAGCCCGGCGGCGACCGCCCGGTCCACGGACGCGCCGTGCAGGAAGTCGTTCAGCTCGCCGGGCGCCAGCCAGATCGGCAGCTCCGTCCACGGCTCGACGCCGGCCGCCAGGATGCGCTCGGGGTCGGTCCAGCGCAGGTCCGCGTCCGAGCCGGTGACCCGCACGCAGGCCTCCAGCAGCTCGCCCATCGTGGTGTGGCCCGACGGGCTGACCACGTTGTACGCGCCGCCGAGCCGCGCCACCACCGCGCCCAGGAGCCAGCTCGCGAGGTCGCGGACGTCGATGTACTGCAGCGGCAGGTCGTGCGGGCCGGGGGCGAGCACCGGGCCGCCCCGGGCGATCCGGTTCAGCCACCAGGGCAGCCGGCCGATGTTCTCGTGCGGGCCGAGGATCAGCCCGGCCCGGGCGAGCAGGGCGCGCCCGCCGAACTCCGCCTCCAGGGCCAGTTCGGCCCCGCGCTTGGCCTCCGCGTAGGGCGCCCCGCCCTCGGTGTCCGGGGACGACTCGACCACCTTCGCCGACTCGTCCGCCCCGCGCGCCAGCGGGTAGTCGTACACCGACCGGCTGGAGACGTACGCGTAGTGGCCGACCCGGCCGGCCAGCAGCCGGGCGCTGTCGCGCACCGCCGCCGGGGCTCCGGACCAGGTGTCCACCACCACGTCCCACTCCCCCGTGGCCAGCGCCGCGAGCCCGCCCTCGGCGGTGCGGTCGCCCAGCAGTGCGGTCACGCCCGCGGGCGCGGGCTGCGTACCCCGGTTGAGGGCCGTCACCTCCCATCCCCTGACCAGCGCCTCCTCGGCGACGACCCGTCCGACGAAATTCGTTCCACCCAGCAGGAGAAGCCTCATGCCGACCACCCTGCGCCCAGGGTGGTCGGCATGGGAACGGCTGAACGCTCAGAGCGGAATCGCCCGCAGCGGACACGCCGTCAGCGAAAGGGGGAACCTCAGGCGGCGGAGCGGTGGTCCGGGTCGTGCATCTCGCCGACCAGCTCCTCCAGCACGTCCTCCAGCATGACCACACCGAGCGTGCGGCCGTCCTGGTCCAGCACGGCGGCCAGGTGGCAGGTCGCCCGGCGCATCGCGCCGAGCGCGTCGTCCAGCGGGAGGCTGCCGCGCAGCACCGTGATCGGGCGCCACAACCGGGCCGGGACGGGCGCGGACGGGTCCTCCACGTCGAGGATGTCCTTGAGGTGCAGGTAGCCCAGGTAGCCCTGGCCGGCCGGGTCGCCGTCGGTGACCGGGAAGCGCGAGAAGCCGGTGCGCAGGGCGAGCTGCTCGACCTCCGCGGCGGTCACCTTGGTATCCACGGTGACCAGTTGCTCGGGCTTGAGCAGCACCTCGGTGACCGGGCGGTGGCCCAGCTCCAGGGCGTCCTCCAGGCGCTCCTGGCGGCCCTCGTCGAGCAGGCCGGCGTCCCTGGAGTCGACCAGCAGGTACATCAGCTGCTCGGTGGTGAACACCGACTCGACCTCGTCCTTGGGCTCGACCCGGAACAGCCGCAGCACACCGTTGGCGATGGCGTTCAGCAGGCTGATCACCGGGGCCAGCCAGCGGGCCAGCCGGTCCAGCGGCGGGCCGAGCCAGAGCGCGGCCTTCTCCGGCCCCGCCATGGCCATGTTCTTGGGCACCATCTCGCCCATCACCATGTGCAGGAAGACCACGACGGCCAGCGAGATCCCGTACGAGAGCGGGTGCATCAGACCGGACGGGACGCCGATCGCGTGGAACGGGCCCTCCAGCAGACCGGCGATGGTCGGCTCGGCCAGGGCGCCGAGGCCCAGCGAGCAGACGGTGATGCCGAGTTGGGCGGCGGCCAGCATCGCGGACACGTTGGACAGCGCGTGCAGCACGATGCGGGCGCGCTTGTGGCCGGCCTCGGCGAGCGGTTCGATCTGGCTGCGGCGCACCGAGACGACGGCGAACTCGGCGCCGACGAAGAAGGCGTTCCCGAGCAGGAGCAGGACGGCGACGGCCAGTTGGAGCGCGGTCATCGGACGTTCTCCTGGTCGTCTCCGAACGAGGCCGGTGCGCTGGTGCGCTCGACCCGGACCTGGCTGGTGCGGTGCCGGTCGACACCCGTCACGGTGAAGCGCCAGCCCGGCAGCTCCGCCTGCTCGCCGACCTCGGGCAGCTTGCCGAGCAGGTCGGCGACCAGGCCGGCCAGCGTCTCGTACGGGCCGTCCGGGGCGTTCAGGCCGATGGCCTCCAGCTGGTCGATCCGAGCGCGGCCGTCGGCCTCCCAGGCCGGCAGGCCGTCCACCACGGGCAGCGGGAGCAGTTCGGGGCGGTCGGCGGGGTCGTGCTCGTCCTGCACCTCGCCGACGATCTCCTCGACGATGTCCTCGACGGTGACGACGCCGGCGGTGCCGCCGTACTCGTCGACCACGATGGCCATCGGCTGGAGGCGGCGCAGTTGGTCGAGCAGCCGCTCGGCGGGCAGGGTCTCGGGCACCAGCAGCGGCGGCGAGGAGAGCCCGCTCACCCGGACCAGGCCGCGCCGGGCGGCCGGGACGGCGAGGGCGTCCTTGAGGGTCACGATGCCGGTGACCTCGTCCAGGCTGTCGGTGTAGACCGGGAAGCGGGACAGGCCGGTGGCCCGGGTCAGGTTGATCACGTCGGAGGCGGTGGCGTCGCTCTGGAGGGCGGCGACGTCGATCCGCGGGGTCATCACGGACTCGGCGGTCAGCTCGCCCAGACCCAGGGTGCGGACGAACAGGGTCGCCGACTCCTCGTCTATCGCGCCGGCCTTGGCCGAGTGACGGGCCAGCGAGACCAGTTCGGCCGGGGTCCTGGCGTGGTCCAGCTCCTCCTGCGGCTCGACGCCGAAGGCGCGGACCGTGCGGTCCGCCGCCCCGTTGAGGAAGCTGATCAGCGGGCGGCAGGCGAAGGAGAAGGCCATGTGCGGGGCGGCGACCGCGCGGGCCACCTGGAGCGGGCGGGAGATCGCCCAGTTCTTCGGGACCAGCTCGCCGATCACCATCTGCACCACGGTGGCGAGCACCATGCCGACGACCACGGCGACGCCGCGGGCGGCCGACTCGGGCACCCCGATCCCGGTCATGACGGGGCTGAGCAGGGTGGACAGCGCCGGCTCGGCGAGCATGCCGACCACCAGCGAGGTGACGGTGATGCCGAGCTGGGCGCCGGAGAGTTCGAACGAGAGGTGCCGCAGGGCCCGGGCGACGCGGCCGGACTTGGCGTCGCCGGCCTCGGCGGAACGTTCGACCGCCCCGCGCTCGACGGTCACGAAGGCGAACTCGGCGGCCACGAACAGGCCGTTGGCGAGGATCAGCAGGAGGGCTGCGAGCAACAGCAGCCAGGCGGTGATCACAGTGCCGCCTGCCTTCCGCTGACAGGAAGGTGGGCGGCGCAGGTACTACCGGACGGATCGTCCATCGAGGGGGGAAGTCACTCCTCAAGTCGTCTTTCGGGCAGGACGGAAGTTTTGCCCTGCTTTTACCAGCGTAGACCATACCCGGACGATGGTAGGAAGAGTGTTCGGACCCGCCGGACCGAGGATTCCCAGGTCCGGACGGGCCCGGAGGTGCCCTGCGGGGGGGGGAGGCAGGCGACGGCGGCACCGGCGGTGCCGGTGCCGGTGCGGGGCTCAGGCCCGGGCGTGGTGCTCGACGAGGTCGCGCAGGGCGCGGGCGTCCGCGATCGCCTGGTCCTTGCCGACGCCGGACTGGATGCCGACCGCGGCCAGCGAGGTGCCGTCGGCCAGGTCGAGGGTGGCCCACGGATCGCCCTGGCGGAAGTTGACCCGGACGATCTCGGCCCAGGTGAGCCGGCGGCTGCGGACGAAGTTGACCACCGTCACGCCCTGCGCGTCGGCGCGCACCCGGGGGCGGGCCAGCATCAGGCCCACGCACGCGAACAGCACGCCGCTGCCCGCCATCATGATCCGGTCGTTGAGCTGCCAGTTCTCCGGGAGCACCACGGCCATCATGGCGAACAGCACCACCAGCAGCACGCAGACCGGCAGCAGCACGGCGCGGGTGCGGCGCGGCGCCCAGGTGACGGGGAACTCGACGGGCGGCGTGGACACGTGGGGTCTCCGGTGGGGTGGTTCAGGGGAACGGTCGTTCCCGGGAACGACGGTTCCGGGCAGCGGGCGGATCCGGACAGCGACGCGGTGGCGCCGCGGCGGGCGGATCAGGACGAAGGGCGGGGACGCCGGTCAGCGTCCCCGCCCCATTCAACCGTTCCTTACCCGCACCGTGGCGGGCGAGGTCGCCGCCGCGCCGGTCAGAGGCGGCAGGCGTGGATGTTGGTGACCAGGATGGCCCGGGCGCCGATGCCCCACAGGTCGTCCATGATCTGCTGGGCCTCCTTGCGGAGCACCATCGAGCGCACCGCCACCCAGCCCTCGGTGTGCAGCGGGGAGACGGTCGGCGACTCCAGGCCGGGGGTGAGCGCCACGGCGGCGCCGACCTTCTCGGCACGGATGTCGTAGTCCATCAGCACGTAGCGGCGGGCCACCAGCACGCCCTGGAGGCGGCGCAGGAACTGGTCCACCCGGGTGTCCTCGCCCGCGCCCTTGGGGCGGATCACCACGGCGTCCGAGATCAGGATCGGCTCGCCGAACACCTCCAGGCCCGCGTTGCGCAGGCTGGTGCCGGTCTCCACCACGTCGGCGATCACGTCGGCGACGCCCAGCTGCACCGCGGTCTCCACCGCGCCGTCCAGCTTGGTGACGGTCGCCTTCACGCCGTGGTCGGCGAGGTGCTGCTCGACCAGGCCGGTGTAGGAGGTCGCGATCCGCAGGCCCTCCAGGCCCTTGACGTCCTCGACGGCCACGCCTTCGGGGCGGGCGAAGCGGAAGGTCGACGCGGCGAAGCCGAGGGCGAGCACCTCCTCGGCGTTGGAGTGCGAGTCCAGCAGCAGGTCGCGGCCGGTGATGCCGATGTCCAGGCGGCCGGAGCCGACGTAGACGGCGATGTCGCGCGGGCGCAGGAAGAAGAACTCGACCTCGTTGTTCGGGTCGACGAGAACGAGCTCCTTGGGGTCCTTCCGCTGGCGGTAGCCGGCCTCATGGAGCATCTCCGCCGCGGGACCCGAGAGCGAACCCTTGTTGGGGACGGCGATGCGCAGCATGGGAGGTTGGTTCCTTACCTGTGGGGAGGGATGTGCGGTTCGGGTTTAGAGGTACTTGTAGACGTCGTCGAGCGTCAGCCCGCGGGCGATCATCATCACCTGAACGTGGTACAGGAGCTGTGAGATCTCCTCGGCGGTCTGATCGTCCGATTGGAACTCGGCGGCCATCCAGACCTCGGCGGCCTCCTCGACGACCTTCTTGCCGATCGCATGGACGCCCTGCTGGGCGAGCTGCGCGGTACGGGAGGACGAGGGGTCGCCGGTGGCGGCCTTCTGCTGGAGCTCGGCGAAGAGCTCCTCGAATGTCTTCGAAGCCATGATGGACTCACCTTACGGCGTGCGGGCTGACCGACGGTAAACGGTCCCGGACCGTGGACAGTCCGCTGGACGTCCACGGCCCGGGTCGGGGCGGTCCGTTCAGAGCGCGGCGCGCAGCACCGCGGCGGTCGCGACGGCGGCGGTGACGGCCTCGTGGCCCTTGTCCTCCGCGGAGCCGGGCAGGCCCGCGCGGTCGAGCGCCTGCTCCTCGTCGTCGCAGGTCAGCACGCCGAAGCCGACCGGTACACCGGTGTCGACGGTCACCTGGGTGAGGCCGGCGGTGGCCGCCTGGCAGACGTAGTCGAAGTGCGGGGTGCCGCCGCGGATCACCACACCGAGGGCGACGACCGCGTCGTAGCCGTGGTCGGCGAGGCGCTTGGCGGCGACCGGCAGCTCGAAGGTGCCGGGGACGCGCAGCACGGTCGGCTCGGCGACGCCCAGTTCCTTGAGCGCCCGGTGGGCGCCGTCCAGCAGGCCGTTCATCACCTCGTCGTGCCACTGGGCCGCGACGACGGCGACCTTGAGGTCGGCGGCGCCGTCGATGGTCAGCTCGGGGGCTCCGTGGCCGCTCATGTTCGTACTTCCTGTCCGTCGTGTGGTGGGGGTGGGGCGTGCGGGCGTGGTCAGGAGTCGAGGCCGGGCAGGTCGTGGCCCATCCGGTCGCGCTTGGTGCGCAGGTAGCGCAGGTTGTGCTCACCCGGCGCGATCTCGACCGCTTCGCGCCCCTTGACCTTGAGACCGTGCTCGGTGAGCGCGGTGAGCTTCTCCGGGTTGTTGGTGAGCAGGGTGAGCGAGCGGACGCCGAGGTCCACCAGCATCTGCGCCGCGATGCTGTAGTCGCGGGCGTCGGCCGGCAGGCCGAGGTCGAGGTTGGCGTCGACGGTGTCGCGCCCCTGCTCCTGGAGCTCGTAGGCGCGCAGCTTGTGGGCCAGGCCGATCCCCCGGCCCTCGTGGCCGCGCAGGTAGAGCACCACGCCCCGGCCGGACTCGGCGATCTTGTGCAGCGAGGCCTCCAGCTGGGGGCCGCAGTCGCAGCGCAGCGAGCCGAAGACGTCTCCGGTCAGGCACTCCGAGTGGACCCGGACCAGGACGTCCTCGCCCTCGGGCAGCCGGCCGTCGGCGCCGAGACCGCCGGCCACCAGGGCGATGTGCTCGACGCCGTCGATGGTGCCCTGGTAGCCGACGGCGGTGAAGTCGCCGTGGACGGTGGGCAGGGCGGTGACGGCGGCCCGGTCGACGTGCAGTTCGGTGCGGCGGCGGTAGGCGATCAGGTCCTCGATGGAGATGATCGCGAGGCCGTGCTCGCGGGCGAAGGCCACCAGCTCGGGCAGCCGGGCCATGGTGCCGTCGTCGTTGACCACCTCGGCGATCGCACCGGCCGGCGACAACCCGGCGAGTCGGGCCAGGTCGACGGCGGCCTCGGTGTGGCCGGGGCGCACCAGCACGCCGCCCTCGACCGCGCGCAGCGGGAACACGTGCCCGGGGCGGGTGAGGTCGCCGGGCTCGGTGCCGGGCGAGGACAGCAACCGGACGGTGCGGGCGCGGTCGGCGGCGGAGATGCCGGTGTCGACCCCCTCCCGGGCGTCCACCGAGACGGTGTACGCGGTGCCCTTGCGGTCCTCGTTGACCTGGGTCATCGGCGGCAGCTTGAGCCGGTCCAGCTCCTCGCCGGTCAGCGGGGCGCAGATCACGCCGGAGCTGTAGCGGATGGTGAAGGCCATCAGCTCGGGGGTGGCGGCGGAGGCGGCGAAGACGATGTCGCCCTCGTTCTCGCGGTCCTCGTCGTCGACCACGATCACGGCGCGGCCGAGGGCGATGTCGGCGATCGCGCGCTCGACCGGGTCGAGGACGAGTGCGAGGTCGCGGTCGCGGTCGTGGTCTCGCTTGTGGCCGAGGTCGCGGTCGCGGTCGGCGGTGTGGTTCTCGGTCATACCGTGGCTCCCTGCGGGACTGTGGCGGAGTTGACGCGCGGCTCACGGCTGCTCAGCCACCACGAGCGCAGGCCGAGCAGCACCAGGACGAAGTAGATCGAGTAGGTGAGACCGGAGAAGGGGAAGCCGTTGTCGAAGGCGAGCGGGACGCCGACCACGTCGACGGCGATCCAGGCGAACCAGAACTCCAGCCAGCCGCGGGCCTGGGCGACCATCGCGGCCAGCGTGCCGACGAAGATGTAGGCGTCCGACCAGGGGCTCCAGGACAGGCTGGGGTGGGCCGTGAACAGCCAGGCCAGCGCGACCGTGCCGACCGCGGTACCGGCCACCAGGGCGGCCCGCTCGGGCCAGGTGGCGAACCGGACGGCGATCGTGCCGGTGTCCCGGCGGCCCCGCCGCCACTGGGCCCAGCCCCAGCCGGCGGCGACGAGCACGATCAGCTGCTTGCCGATCAGGCCGGGGACGTGGCCCCCGAGGTAGGCGGCGATCAGCACGGCGCCGGACAGGAGTTGGAGCGGCCAGCTCCAGACCGAACGGCGCCAGCCGAAGGCCAGACCGGCCAGGCCGAGCAGGTTGCCGAACATGTCGGCCCACTTCACGTGCTCGCCGAAGACGGTGAACGCTTCTCCGCTGAGCCAGTTCACTTGGACTCTCCGGCGATCGTCGGGGGAAGGGTGCGGGAGTCGAGCAGCCGCTCGACGTACTTGGCGAGCACGTCCACCTCCAGGTTCACGCTCTCGCCGACGGCCTTGGCGCCGAGCGTGGTCAGCGCGAGGGTCGCGGGGATGAGGCTGACGGTGAAGCTGTCCCGGGCGGCCTCCACCACGGTGAGGCTGACGCCGTCGACCGTGATCGAGCCCTTCTCCACCAGGTAGCGGGAGATGGTGCCGGGCAGCGAGAAGCGCAGCACCTCCCAGCGCAGGTCGCCGGCCGCGTCGCGCTCGCCGGGCTCGCGGCCCAACAGCGTGCCGGTGGCGTCGACATGGCCCTGGACGAGGTGGCCGCCGAGCCGGTCGCCGAGCGCCATGGCGCGTTCCAGATTGACCCGGGAGCCGGGCTTCAACTCGCCGAGGCTGGAGCGGTGCAGCGTCTCGGCCATCACGTCGGCGCTGAACTCGCCGGTGTCGGCCGCCAGTTGGTCGGAGCTGTCGACGACGGTCAGGCAGACGCCGTTGACCGCGATGGAGTCGCCGTGCCGCGCACCCGTACAGACCACCGGGCCGCGCAGGCGGATTCGCGAGGAGTCGCCGATCTCCTCGATCGACACGACCTCGCCGAGCTCTTCGATGATGCCGGTGAACACCCGGGTTCTCCTCGCGCTTGGGGGCGCGGACTCCGGGGCGGCAGAGGGAGATGACACGGACGGGCAACGGTGCACGAGCCGACGGCACGACCCGTCGCCGGGATGCCGAGGCCGCCGGGGGATCGCTCGCCCGGCCCGGGAGACACCTCTCCCGCCGTTCACCTGGCCGTGGTCCACCGGGGGACCACGGATACTGCTCTTCGTCCGCCCGCGCACGCCTCCCATCCGGACTTTAACCGTCGGTCCAGGAATTTCACCTGGTCAACCGGCCGCTGGCTGCGGACGGGTCGCGGACTGTAACCGCCGGTTCGGATTTTCACCGACCCCGGAGTGCGCTGAACGTCACTGCTGTTGTGGTCATTCTGCCACGGCGTGCGCAAGCCCAGGGAGAGCCTTCCGCTGTGGCCTGTTTCACGCGGGTGCGGGGAATGTGCGGCCGGGTGGTAGGTCGCGCCCACGAACATGACGGACGCGGGCGCGGCGCGCGACCGACGCGGGCGCGGCGCGACCGACGCGGTCAGAGCGTGACGGGCGCGGCGATCGACGTGAAGTGGGAGACCACCGGCGGGTGCGCGAGGTAGCACAGCTCGCCCTCCGACCAGACCGGCCGGATCCGCCACATCGGCCCCGCGTACCCGCGCAGGGCCTCCTCGTCGCGCCAGCGGCTCACCACGAGCACCCGGTGTCCGTCCTCGGTCACCGAGCGCAGCAGTTCGCCGCCGAGACAACCGTCGGTCCGCCCGAGCTGCGGGATCACCTGGGTTGCCAGCACCGCGCAGAATTCCTCGATGCGACTGGCCAGGACCTGCCCGGCCCAGATCCTCACGATCACGACCACCACCTCCGAGCGGAGCGCCTGGCCCCATTATCAGGGTAAAACCGCTGGTGGGGAGGGTTAGGGCGGAAGCTTTACGGAGGGCTGCACCGCCGGCGGCCGGAGCGCCGGGAAGGGGCTCGGCTAGATTTCCGGTATGACCAGCACACCGGAATCTGTCAGTTCGTCAACCGCCGTCCCGGACGCGCCGGGCAGCCTGTTCGCTGCTCTCAGCGCGGGGGCGCTGACCGACCCGGCGCAGCTGCGCGAGATCTACGAGCAGCCCGGCGAGCACGCGCGCCACAAGCAGGTCGCCCACCTGCACGAGGTCGCGCGGCGGCTGATCGCCTGCTCCTCGCTGGTGTTCGTGGCGAGCTCGGACGCCGCCGGGCGCTGCGACGTCTCCCCGCGCGGCGGACCGGCCGGAGTGGTCTCCGTCCTCGACGAACACACCCTGGCCATCCCGGACGCCACCGGCAACAAGCGGTTGGACACCCTGCACAACATCCTGGAGAACGGCCGGGTCGGGCTGCTCTTCGTCGTCCCGGGCCGGGACACCACGCTGCGGGTCAACGGGCGGGCCTGCGTCTCCACCGACCCGGAGCTGCTGCGGCAGCTGACCGCCGTCGGCAAGCCCCCGCGCAGCGCGATCGTGGTGGCCGTCGAGGAGGTGTACGCGCACTGCCCGAAGGCCTTCCTGCGCGGCTCGGCGTGGAAGCCGGAGAACTGGCTCGCCAAGGACGCGCAGCCGACCTCGGCCGAGGTCACGCTCTCGCACCTGCGGGACGACTCGCTGACCATCGAGATGATCGAGCAGAACGAGCGGGAGGCGCTGCTCTACCGCTACGAGTGACGACCGCTACGGGTGGCGGCTGTTGGTGGCCCTGCCGGTGACACCTACTGGCGGCACCTGCTGGCGGCACCGAGCCGGCCGCCACACGGCGTGGTGCCGCGTGGCGGCCGGCGCTCGGCACTCGACGCGCTCAGGCGGCAGGCGCCCGGCGCGGTGCAGGCGGCAGGCGCGGTGCAGGCGGCGGGCGCCCCGGCGCGCTCAGGCGGCCTTGGGCAGGTCCACCACCGGCGCGTCGGTGGCCGCCCGCTGAACGGCCTCGACGCCCTTGTGGGCGGCCTCCTTGCTGGAGTAGCCCTGGCCGGTGGCGACGATCTCGCCGTTGCCCGCCTTGAGCCGGAACCGGTACTTGCCGCCGGCGTCCTCGTAGACCTCGAACTTGCCCGCCATCGGGCCACCTCCTCGTGCGGCGCGCGGCGCGCCTCTGGTCGACCCCCTCCAGCACGGTGCGCCCGCCGACCGGGCCGCCGCACCCGCTCGGGGGCCGGACGGGTGACGCCGCGCAACCGCGCGATCGCGGAGGTGCCGGGGCGGCCGCCCGTGGTTTGAATGGACGGATGGACTGCGTCTTCTGTGCGGTGGTGGCGGGCGAGGAGCCCGCGCACCGGGTGCTGGACGACGAGGCGGCGGTGGCCTTCCTGGACCGGCGGCCGCTGTTCCCCGGCCACGTGCTGGTCGTCCCGCGCGCCCACCACCGCACCCTGGCGGACCTCCCGGCCGCCGAGGTGGGGCCGTTCTTCCTCCAGGTGCAGCGGGTGGCCGCCGCGGTGGAGCAGGGGCTGGGGGCGGCGGGCAGCTTCGTGGCGACGAACAACCGGATCAGCCAGTCGGTGCCGCACCTGCACGTCCACGTGGTACCGCGCAATCCGAAGGACGGGCTGCGCGGCTTCTTCTGGCCGCGGGGGACGTACCCGGACGAGGCGGGGGCGGCGGAGGTCGCGGCCCGGCTGCGGGCGGCGCTCGGGGACTGACGGGGAGCGCGGGACCGAGGGGGCGCGCAGGGCCGAGTGGGCGCGCAGGGGCTTCGGGGCGCGGGGGTTTTCGGGTTCGGTGGGGTTCGCGCGGCCTGTCGGCGGCTGCTCGCCCACGTTTGTAAGCCAGTTTCACCAACTGCCTTGACAGGTATAGAACACTCCGCTTGAGTCGGCTTCGCGGCCCCGCACCGGCCCACACCCCGGTCGGCCGCCCCTCCGGCGCGCCCCCGCCCGGGGCCCGGCCCCTCTGCCCGCTCAAGTCCCTGTCACGACGACGTGCGGCCCCCACCGCACAAGGGGTGATGACGTGTCGATGAAACGCCTGCTCGCGCTGCTCTCCGCCGTGGTCACGGCGCTGGCGGTCGCGGTGCTCCTCCCCGCCTCCGCCAGCGCCACCGCCTGCGGCACGCCGTGGAGCGCGGCCACCTCCTACACCGGCGGCACGGCCGTCTCGTACGACGGGCACAACTGGACCGCCAAGTGGTGGACCCAGAACGAGCCCCCGAGCACCGGCGGCACCGGCGTCTGGGCCGACCAGGGCTCCTGCGGCGGGTCCACCGACCCGACGCCGACCCCGTCGTCCGGCACCTGCGACTACCCCGCCTGGGTGGCCGGCCACGCCTACGTCGCCGGCGACATCGTCCGGTACACCAACGGCGGCTACTACCGTGCCACCCACGACAACCCGGGCTACGACCCGGTCATCAGCACCTGGTACTGGGAGCCGTACAGCTGCGGCTCGACCCAGCCGCCCAACCCGGGCGGATTCCCGGTCAGCCAGGCCCAGTTCGACCAGATGTTCCCGGGCCGGAACTCCTTCTACACCTACCAGGGCCTGATCGACGCGCTCAGCGCCTACCCCGGCTTCGCGGGCACCGGGAGCGACACCGTGCGCCGGCAGGAGGCCGCCGCGTTCCTCGCCAACGTCAGCCACGAGACCGGCGGGCTGGTGTACGTGGTCGAGCAGAACACCGCCAACTACCCGCACTACTGCGACACCTCGCAGCCGTACGGGTGCCCGGCCGGGCAGGCCGCGTACTACGGGCGCGGGCCGATCCAGCTGAGCTGGAACTTCAACTACAAGGCCGCCGGCGACGCGCTCGGCATCGACCTGCTGAACAACCCGAACCTGGTGCAGACCGACCCGGCGGTGGCCTGGAAGACCGGCCTCTGGTACTGGAACACCCAGAACGGGCCGGGCACCATGACCGCGCACAACGCCATGGTCAACGGGTACGGCTTCGGTGAGACGATCCGCAGCATCAACGGCTCGCTGGAGTGCAACGGCAACAACCCCGCGCAGATGCAGCACCGGATCAGCCTCTACCAGAGCTTCGTCCAGATCCTCGGCACCGACCCCGGGGGCAACCTGAGCTGCTGACGGCCCGCTCCCCCTCCCCGTCACGCGCCCCGCCACGCCCGGACCGATCATCACACCGTGGTGCCCGTACCTTGCCGAGCGTAGTGGGGCGTACTCCTGCGGGAGCAGCGGAGGGGGGTCTAAATCGTCGTTCCGGCGGACGACTTCGCAGGTCGCGGCGGCCTAGGCTCACAGTCATGAACGAACTCGCCCGCCTTGTGCAACAGACCGCCGACCGGCTCGCAGGCCAGCACGTCGGCGCGGTGGTCGCCGGGCTGGCCGACGGCGGCGTGGAGATCCACGGCGCCGGGCGGACCGGTCCGGGCGGCGCCGCGCCCGGGCCGCACACCCTGTTCGAAGTCGGTTCCGTCACCAAGGTGTTCACCTCGCTCGTCCTCGCCCGGCTGGTGCTCGCCGACTCCGGTGGGGCCGCCACCGGACTCGACGAACCGCTCGCCGAGGTGCTCGCGGACGTACTCGCCGACGTGCGGCCCGGCGGTGTCACCGTCCCGGCCAGGGGCGGGCAGCCGATCACCCTGCGGCACCTCGCCACCCACACCTCCGGGCTCCCCCGGCTGCCCCGGGGCCTGCTGGCGACGGCGCTGCTCAATCCCAACAAGCCCGATCCGTACGCCCATTGCAGCACCGAGTACGTCCTGGCCGGGCTCGCCCGGACGAGACTGCGGGCCAGACCCGGGCGCGGCTTCCGCTACTCCAACCTCGGCGCCGGGCTGCTCGGCCTGGCCCTCGCCCACCGGGCCGGCACCGGTTACGAGGAGTTGGTGGCGCGTGAGATCTGCCGGCCGCTGGGACTGGTGGACACCCACCTGCACTCGGACCGGGAGCAGTCCGAGCGCCTGGCGCACGGGCACACCTCCCGCGGGCGGCCCGTGCCGTACTGGGACCTCGCGGACATCCCCGGCATGGGCGGGCTCCGGTCGACCGCCTCCGACCTGGCGATACTCCTGCGGGCCCAGTTGGCCGCCGGCCGCGAGCCGGACGCGCCGCTGGCGCCCGCGATCACCCTCACCCGGGAGACCCGGCACCGGGTCAACCCGTTCGCCTGGATGCACCTGGGGTGGCTCGGCCACCGCCTGCACACCCAGCAGGGCGGCCACCTGCAGATCTGGCACAACGGCGGCACGGGCGGGTTCCGCTCCTTCGTGGCCTTCGATCCGGAGAAGCAGGTGGGGGTGGCGGTGCTGGTCAACACCCGCCGCTCCGCCGATCCGGCCGGGACGGCCCTGCTGCGCACGCTGCAGAACGAGTACGCGACGACGAGATGAGGTGATTGGACGGGGCAGGTGGAGGGCGCGGCGCGGTCGGCGCCGCAGTCAGGTCGGCGACGTAGGGAGGTGGACGACGCAGGGAGGTGGAGGACACGGTGCGGTGAAGGACACGGTGCGGTGAAGGACACGGTGCGGTGGTGGGCCGGGGTCGAGTGGAGGACCGGGTGAGGCCGTCGACGGAGTGAGGTGGAGGATGGGGTGAAGCCGATTCGGGGCCAAGAGGTACGAATTGGCCCTGTACGAGGGCGCGGCGATCAGTCGATGCTGAAGATCTGACAGTCGTGGTTCCGGTTGTGGTGTTCGCTCAGCGGGAGGTGGCCGAGGTGACAGTCGTGTGGCCCTTGGCGCGGGCGCGGTCGGTCGCGGGCGGCGGCGGGCGGCTCGGCCGGGCGGTGCGGGTGTACCGGCGGTTCCGGCCGCTGCCGTGGCGGGCGCGGGCATGGGTGGACACCGCGGCGGCCACCGTCGCCGGGGTGGCCTGGCTGGCGACCGGGGAGTGGTGGCCCGCACCGGTGGTCGCCGCGGCGGCGATCACGGCCGCGAGCGGGTACGGGCGGCTGCGGCCGGCACCGGGCCTGCGGGCCGTCCGGGTGCACGAGCACGGGTTGGTGCTGGTCGGGGCGGACGGCGCGGAGCGGCCCCTGCCGTGGAGCGCGGTGGAGGCCACCGAGTACTCCCCCGGCGGGCGGCGCGGGGTGGGCGAGCAGGGCCGGATATGGCTGGTCGGCGCGGACGAGCCGCTCGCACTGGCGCAGCTGCGTCGGCTGGACGGGCTCTTCCGGGAGCTCGACGAGCGGCTCCGCCCCACCCTCCGGGCCGCGCTGCACGAGGCGCTGCTCACCGAGGGCGGCGTCCGGTTCGCCCGGGGGCGGCTGACGCTGACGGCCGGCGGGCTGGTGCACCGGCCACCGCACCCGCTCGCCGCGACGGAGGCGTTCCGGTGGGCGGAGGTGCGGTCCGCACGGGCCTCGGCCCTCGGGGAGCTGGAGATCCGGACGCACTCGGCCGGCCTGCCGCTCACCTTCCCGGTGCCGAACGCCGGCGCGGCGGCGGCCTTCGTCGAGGAGGTCCGGGCCCGGAGCCTCTGAGCGGCGGACGATTCAAGGGTTGGATTTCCAAACTCGTAGCTCTACAGTGAGTTCGGTTCCCCAACCGTTCCCATCCGCCCGCACAGAAGAGTCGGCCGCCATGCGCGACGCCGTGATCGTCGAAGCCGTCCGCACGCCCGTCGGGAAGGGCAAGCCGGGAGGAGCGCTCTCGGGCGTCCACCCGGTGGAGTTGCTGGCCCACACCCTCCAGACCCTCATCGGGCGCAGCGGTGTCGATCCGGCCCTGGTGGACGACGTGATCGGCGGCTGCGTCGACCAGGTCGCCGAACAGGCGATGAACACCACCCGCTACGCCTGGCTCGCCGCCGGGTTCCCGGAGTCCGTCCCGGCGACCACCGTCGACCGGCAGTGCGGCTCCTCCCAGCAGGCCGTCCACTTCGCGGCGCAAGGCGTCATCGCGGGGGCCTACGACCTGGTGGTGGCCTGCGGGATCGAGTCGATGAGCCACGTGCCGATGTGGTCCAACGTGCCGCCGGGGGCGGACCCGTTCGGCGCCGCGGTCGCCGCCCGCTACCCGGGCGGGCTGATCCCGCAGGGCGTCAGCGCCGAACTGATCGCCGCCAAGTGGTCGATCTCGCGCGAGGCGATGGACGAGTTCGCCACCGGCTCGCACGCCAAGGCGGCACGGGCCCACGCGGACGGCCGGTTCGCGGCCGAACTGGCCCCGGTGCCGACCGACGACGGGCGGCTGGTGACGGCGGACGAGTCGGTGCGCCCGGGCACCACGCCCGAGGTGCTGGCCGGCCTGCGGCCGTCCTTCGCCGACCCGTCCTTCGCCGAGCGCTTCCCGCAGATCAACTGGTCGGTGACGGCGGGCAACAGCAGCCCGATCAACGACGGCGCCTCCGCCGTGCTGATCACCAGCAGCGAGACCGCCGCCCGGCTCGGCCTGCGCCCGCTGGCCCGGCTGCACTCCTTCGCCGCCACCGGCTCCGATCCGCTGCTGATGCTCACCGGAGTGCTGCCCGCCACCGAGCGGGTCCTGCGGCGCTCCGGACTCTCGCTCGCCGACATCGACCTGTTCGAGGTGAACGAGGCCTTCGCCAGTGTCGTCCTGGCCTGGCTCCAGGAGACCGGCGCCGACCCGGCGAAGGTCAACGTCAACGGCGGCGCGATCGCCCTCGGCCACCCGCTCGGCGCCAGCGGCACCCGGCTGATGACCACCCTCGTGCACGAACTGCGTAGACGCGGCGCCCGGTACGGACTTCAGACCATGTGCGAGGCGGGCGGCCTGGCGAACGCGACGATCCTGGAGGCGCTCGATTAGGGCCCGTCCGGGGGGCGGATCGGGCCGGGGGCACCCTGGTCCGGCCGACCCCTAAGGGTCCCCACCTGCATGCCCGGAAGGGATCTATCCGTCGCTGAGGGGACGTCAACTTCCGGTGCCCCGGCCTACCGTCCCTCACATGAGCCGACTTCGCACCACCGCAGCCGCGGCAGCCCTACTGCTCGCCCTGCCCCTGTCCGTCGCCGCCGCCGCACCGGCCCTGGCCGCGCCCGCCGCCCCGGTCGGCGCCTCCACCTCCGCCCCGGTCGGCGCCTCCACCTCCGCCCCGGTCGGCGCCTCCACCTCCGCCCCGGTCGGCGCCTCCACCTCCACCTCCGCCTCGGCCTCCGCCTCCGCCTCGGCCTCCAGTCCGGCCGCCGTCCACGTCGACCTCCCGCGCCCGACCGGCCCGTACGCGGTCGGGCAGGAGATCCTGCACCTGGTGGACCAGGACCGCCCGGACCCGTGGGTCCCCTCCGCCGGTCCGCGCCAGCTGATGGTGTCGATGTACTACCCCGCGAAGGCCGGGACGGGCAGCGCCGCCCCGTACATGACCCCCGAGGCCGCCCGGATGCTGCTGGACGGGAAGCTCCCGGGCAACACCATCCCGACCGGGGCCGTGACCGGCACCCGGACCTGGGCGAAGTCCGACGCGCGCCCGCAGGGCGGCCACTTCCCGCTGGTGGTGCTGTCGCCGGGCTTCACCATGCCCCGGGCCTCGCTGAGCAGCCTCGCCGAGGACCTGACCAGCCGCGGGTACGTCGTCGCGCTGGTCGACCACACCTACGAGAACACCGGGACGACGTTCCCCGACGGGCAGACCCTTCCGTGTCTGCTCTGCGACAAGCTGACGACCCCGGAGTCCTGGGCGGCCGTCGACAACAGCCGGGCGAAGGACGTCTCCTTCGTCATCGACCAGCTGACCGCCCGCCCCCACCCCGCCTGGCGCTACGCCCGCATGATCGACCGTGACCGGATCGGGATGGCCGGGCATTCGGCCGGCGGCGCCTCGGCCGTCCCGTCCCTGCTCACCGACGACCGGATCCGGGCCGGGGTGGACCTGGACGGCACCATGGACGTCACGGTGCCCGCCTCCGGAATCGGCGGCAAGCCCTTCCTGATGATCGGCCACCCGCTGCCCGACGGCGCCGAGGACAGCAGTTGGACGGAGAGCTGGCCCCACCTCGACGGCTGGAAGCGCTGGTTGACCTTCGCCGGCTCCAACCACGGCACCTTCACCGACTTCCCGCTGTTCTTCGAGAAGCTCAACCTGCCCGAGCCCCCCGGCACCACGATGTCCGGCCAGCGGGGCATCGAGCTCACCCGCTCGTACGTGGCGGCCTTCTTCGACATGCAGCTGAAGGACGTGCAGCAGCCGCTCCTCGACGGGCCGGCCGCCGCCAACCCGGAGGTGACGTTCCACCCGTGACCGGGACGTGGTGTGCGCGGCCGTCGGCAGCCTGCCGGCGGCCGCGTCGCCGTTCGCCGCTTGCCGCTTGCCGCTTGCCGCCCACCGCTTGCCGCTTGCCGCTTCCGCCCGCCGCTAGGCGGCCAGCGCCGCCGAGGCAATCGGTTCGAGCAGCCGGTGCGGGCGCACCAGGGAGCGGGAGACCGGGTCGTCCCGGTGCCCGCCGCCGCGGGCGGGGTTGGGCCGCATCGCGACCTCGGCCGGCGGGACGGGTGCGCCGCCGCACCGCGGGCAGGCGCCGACGACGTCCAGGTCGGTGCCGCAGACGGCGTGCGCGAACAGGTGGTGCGGGCCGCCCGCGGTCGCGTGCCGGCCGCCCCAGCGGCTCAACTGGTAGATCGGTCCCCACAGTTCGAGGCCGGTCTCGGTGAGCAGGTAACCGTGGCGCAGCGGCGCCTGCTGGTACGGCTCCTTGCGCAGCACTCCGGCCGCGACCAGGGCGTTGAGGCGGGCGGTGAGGACGGCGCGGGGGATGCCGAGGTGGGCGAGGAAGTCGTTGAAGCGCTGCACGCCGTAGAAGGCGTCGCGGACGATCAGCAGGCTCCAGCGTTCGCCGACCACCTCCAGGGCGCGGGCCAGTGCGCAGTCCTGCCATGCGTAGTCGGTTCCCAGCGCCATGCGGGCCAGCCTAGTCCACCCGGACCGTGAGTTCAATGACCAGACCAATGGTGGTAGCGTGCCGATCGAGACGAAGGTTCATTCACCAGACCCATGGGTCCGCGCTCCGGAGGGAACACCCATGTCCCCCGCACCACCCGGCTCCTCCCCCAGCACCGGGCCCGCCCTGCCCGCCCGGCCCGGCGCCACCCTGGCCGCCACCGCGGCCGCGACCGCGCTGGTCACCGTCGCCTACACCGCCCCCACCGCCTCGCTCGCCGCCACCGCCCAGGCCGCCCACCTCGGGGCCACCGGACGGACCTGGATCCTCACCGGCACCCTGGTCGGCATCTCCGCCCTGCTGCTCACCGCCGGCAGCGCCGCCGACGACCACGGCCGCAAACGGGTCTTCACCTTCGGTGTCCTACTGTTCGCCGCCGCCGAGGCGCTGGCCGCGCTGGCCCCCGGCGGCGCCGTCTACCTGGCCGCCCGGGTGCTGCTCGGCGTCGCCTCGGCCGCCGTCCTGGCACCCGCGCTCGGCCTGATCAGCCACGCCCACCCGCCCGGACCGGGCCGGATCCGGGCACTTGGGGTCTGGGGCGCCGCCGTCGGCCTCGGCATCGCGGTCGGCCCGGTGTACGGCGCGCTGGTCGAGCAGTGGGCCGGCTGGCGCGCGGTCAGCGGCGGGATCGCGGTCGTCTCGGCCGCCGTGGCGGCGTACGCGGCCGCCGTCCTCACCGAGTCGCGGGCCGAACGGCCGCGCGCCCTCGATCCGTACGGGGTGCTGGCGCTGGCCGGCGGGACGACCTGCCTGATCGCCGGACTGGCCGAGGGGCGCGGCGGCTGGGGGCGGCCGGTGGTCGTCGCGCTGCTGGCGCTCGGGGTGCTGCTGCTGGCGCTGTTCGGGCTGGTCGAGGCGAAGGTCCGGGAGCCGATGCTGGACCTCTCCCTGTTCCGCAGCCCCGGCTTCGTCGCCGCCACCGGCGGGGCGCTGTTCACCGGGCTCTCACTGGTCGGCTTCATGAGCTACCTGCCGACCCTGCTCCAGGGCGTGCTGGGCCTGTCCGGCCTGGCCGCGGGCGGGGTGCTGGCACTCTGGTCGGGCCTGTCGGTGCTGTCCGCACTCCAGGCACGGCGGCTGGCGGCGCACCTGTCGGCCACCGCACAGGTCGCCGTCGGGCTCGCGGTCTGCGGCCTCGGCGAGGCGGGCCTGTACGGGCTGGCGCCCGGCTCCGGCTGGCTGCGACTCGCGCCGGGCCTGGCGGTGGCGGGCGTCGGCAGCGGGGTGCTCAACGCGGCGCTGGCCCGGCTGGCGGTCAGCAGCGTCCCGGCGCACCGGGCGGCCATGGGCTCCGGCGCCAACAACACCTCCCGGTACGTGGGCTCGGCGCTCGGCGTCGCGGTCACCGTGGCCGTCGCGGGCTCGGCCCGACCGGGCGGCCCCGGCCGGGAGGCCGCCGCCCGCGCCCTGGCGGCGGGCACCGACCGGGCCGTCCTGGTCGCCGCCGCCCTGTGCCTCGTCGGCGCACTGCTCGCCCTGGTCGCCCGCGCCGCCGAAGCCCGGGGCGACGGCGACCCGGAGGCGGCCCCGGCCCGCGAACGGATCGCGACGCGGTGAAGCGCGGGAAGTCGGCCTGACCGACTTCCCGCGCTCGACCGCCGCCGGGCCTCCCCCGGGCTTGCTCTCCGGGGCTTGCTCTCCGGGGCTTGCTCTCCGGGGCCGACCTTGCAGCTCCTTCATCCGCCGACCGGTAGCCCGTCTGACATGGGAAGATGCCCCGCATGAGGGACACGGAACGGGCGTGGCTGGACGAGACGGACCTCGGGCTGTACGTGCTGTGCCCGGAGGCCGCCGTCGCCGAGTGGACGGGCGAGGAGTCGGAGGAGCTCTACGGCGAGTACGCGGCCGCCCTGCCGGTGCCCAGGCACGGCGACACGGTCGTCCTCGCCGGCCTCGCGATGCCCGTCCGCTGGCTGGCCGAGGACCGGGTCTTCGTCCGCTCCTACTCCGCCTCCGACGAGGCGTTGCCCGACGTGGCCGAGCTGCTGCGCTCCGGGGCCTGGGTGGATGGTCCGGTGGTCGAGCTGACCGCCGGGCGGTACCTGCTCGCCGACGTCCTGTACGAGGGCGAGCGGATCCTCGCTACCGGCGACTACCTGACCGTCGAGGTGCCGCCCGGCCGGTACCTCGTGCAGTCCCTGAACGACGAGGTCGACGAGCTCGGCGAGTTCTTCCTGGAGCGCCTGCTGCCGCTGCGGTGAGCCCGCTACGGTGAGCGGTCCGCCGGGGCCGCGTGCGAAGATGGCAGGGCTGGTGGGGACGATCTCCGGACGGTTTCTCTGGCCATGGTGAACGACAACCAGCACCACCAGGGCGAGCCGCGACAGGACGCCCTGCTGATGGTGCCGATCGCGACGGCGCTGATCGAGGCCGACGGGCGGATCCTGAGCTGGAGCGGCGACGCGGAGGCACTGCTCGGCTACTCCCCGGGCGAGGCGATCGGGGCCAAGGCCGCCCGGTTGCTGACCTCCGAGGAGCAGCGGCCCGAGGTGCTGGAGCTGTTCCAGCAGATCCTGAACGGCCGGGCCTGGTCCGGCGTGTTCCCGGTCCGGCACCGGGACGGGCACCTGGTGAACCTGGAGTTCCGCACCCATCCGATCACCGGGCCGGACGGCCGCACGCTGGTGCTGGCCGTCGCCTCGGACGTGACCACGCTGCGCCGGATCCAGGCCGACCTGGCGGTGCTCGACGGCTTCTTCACCCAGTCCCCGGTCGGCATGGGCGTCTTCGACACCCAGCTGCGTTTCGTCCGGCTGAACGAGGCACTGGCCCGGGCCAACGGCCTGCCCGTCGAGGAGCAGCTCGGCCACCGGCTCACCGAGGTGCTGCCCGGGATCAACGGTGCGGAGGCCGAGGCGGTGATGCGGCAGGTGCTGGAGAGCGGCGAACCGGTGGTGGACACCCGCTCGCACGGCCGCACCCCGGACGACCCGCAGCGCGACCACGCGTGGTCCGCCTCGTACTTCCGGCTTCAGGCGCCCGGCGGCCGGGTGCTCGGCGTGAGCTCCACCGTCATCGACGTCACCGAGCGGTTCCGCGCCGACGCCCGGGCAGCGCGGGCCCAGGAGCGGCTGGCCCTGCTGGTCGACGCGACCGCCTCCATCGGCACCACGCTCGACCTGCGGCAGACCGCCCGGGAGCTGGCCGACACCATGGTGCCCCGGGTCGCCGACATCAGCGGGGTGTTCGCGCTGGAGGTGCTGGTGGCCGGGCGGAACGGCGAACCGCCCGACCCCGACGCGCCGCAGCTGGTCCGCCGGCTGGCCCTGGCCACCGCCGACCCGCTGTACCCGGCCGAGTCACTGCCCGTGGAGTCGCTGTACGAGCTGACACCCGACTCCCCGTACGCCCGGGCGCTGGCCACCGGGCGGACGGTGGTGGTGCCGTCGTGGGAGCTGCCGCTGCTGAGCGAGGCCATCACCGAGAGCCACCGCCGGACCTACCTCGGCGACCGGCCGCGCTCGGTGCGGATCACCCCGCTGGTGGCGCGCGGCACCACGCTCGGCATGGTGGTGTACTCGCGGCGCGGCGAGCGGGAGTCCTTCGCCGAGGCCGACATCACCCTCGGCGACGAGCTGGCCTCACGGGCCGCCGTCGCGATCGACAACGCCCTGCTGTACCTGCGCCAGCACCGGACCGTCCTGGCCCGGCAGCAGGCGCTGCGCGAGGCGAGGGCCGCCCAGGAGCGGCTGGCGCTGGTCAACGTGGCCTCCGCCCGGATCGGCACCACGCTCGATCTCGCCCAGACCGCCCAGGAGTTGGCCGAGGTGGCGACGCCCCGGCTGGCCGACACCGTAGTGGTGGAGGTGCTGGAGGAGCTCGTCCGCGGGGAGCGCGAGGCCCGCGCCCCGACGGACGGTTCGGCGCTGCTGCGGCGGATGGCCTTCCACTCGGTGCCGGGCTCGACCATGCAGCCGATCGCCCGGCGCGGCGGGGTGCACCGCTTCCTGCCGGGCTCGCCGTACGCGTGGTGCCTGGCGCACCGCGAACCGGTCCTGGTGCCGCGGATGGACGCGGAGGGGATGGCCTGGTTCGCCGGCGACCCGGTGCGCACCGCGGCGGTGCGGGAGCAGAACGTCCGCTCCTTCATGGTCGTCCCGCTGATCGCGCGCGGTACCGCGGTCGGCGTCGCGGGCTTCTACCGCACCCTGGTGGAACGCCCGTACGAGGACGACGACCTGGCGCTGGCCGGCGAGTTGGCGGTGCGGGCCGCCGTGTCGATCGACAACGCGCTGCTGTTCACCCGCGAGCGCGACGCGGCCGCCGCCCGGCAGCGGGCGCTGGACGAGGCCCGGGCCGCGCAGCAGCGGCTGTCGCTGCTCAACGAGGCCAGCACCCGGATCGGCACCACCCTCGATCTGCACCGCACCGCCCAGGAGTTGGTGGAGATGGTGATCCCGCGCTTCGCCGACTTCGTCACCGTGGACCTGCGCGACACGGTGCTCGGCGGCGAGGAGCCCGGCCCCGTCCCGGAGAACGACTCGGTACTGATGCGGGCGGTGGCGGTCGGCGAAGCGACCCGGGGCGGCACCATGACGGCGGCCTCCGACCAGGTCGGCGAGACCTCGCAGTCCGCCCAGCTGTACGCGCAGAGCCTGCGCACCCGGCGCTCGATCCTGGTCTCCGAGGTGACCGAGGAGGAGATGCGCCGGATCGCCGCCTCGCCCGACCGGGTGCAGCCGGGAATGGCCGCCGGGGTGCACTCGTACCTGATGGTGCCGCTGGTGGCGCGCGGACTCGTACTGGGCGGCGCGGAGTTCGTCCGCACCCGCAACCCGGAGCCGTTCGGTCCGGAGGACCGCTCGCTGGCCGAGGAACTCGCCGCGCGCACCGCCCTCGCGATCGACAACGGCCGGCTCTACCGGCGCGAGCGGGACACCGCGCTCACCCTCCAGCGCAGCCTGCTGCCCCAGGAGATCCACCGCACGCTCGGCCTGGAGATCGCCTACCGCTACCTGCCCAGCAGCGTGGTGAGCGAGGTCGGCGGCGACTGGTTCGACGTCGTGCCGCTGTCCTGCGGCCGGGTCGCGCTGATCGTCGGCGACGTGATGGGCCACGGCATCCGGGCCGCCGCCACCATGGGCCAACTACGCACCGTTGCCCGCACGTTGATCACCCTGGACCTGGACCCGGAGCGCGTCCTGCACCGGCTGGACGAGGCCTCCACCGCGCTCGGCGAGGGCCAGTTCGCCACCTGTGTCTGCGTGGTGTACGACCCTCTGGACCGCCACTGCACCGCCGCCTGCGCCGGCCACCTGCCGCCCGTCGTCGCCGACCCGCAGGGGCGGGCGCACCTGGTCGAACTGCCGCCCGGCGCGCCGCTCGGCGTCGGCGGAGTCCCGTTCGAGAGCGTGGAGTTCACCCTCCCCGAGGAGGCCATCCTGGTGCTCTACACCGACGGGCTGGTCGAGCGCCGGGGCCACGACATCGACGAGGGGCTGCAGTTGCTCTGCCGGACGGTCGCCGACCGGCGCCGCTCGCTGGAGCAGACCTGCGACGCCGTCCTGGCCGAACTCACCGGCCGCACCAGCGAGGACGACATCGCCGTCATCATGGCGCAGGTCCGACCGGTCGGCGCGGACCGGATCGCCAGCCTGCCGCTCACCGGCGACCGCGCGATGGTCGCCCACTCACGCCGCTTCACCCGCGAGACGCTGGCCGCCTGGGGCCTCGAACCGCTCGCCGACTGGGCCGAACTGCTCACCAGCGAGCTGATCACCAACGCCCTGGTGCACGCCGGATCCCCCACCCAGCTGCGGCTGTTCTGCAACCAGACGCTCACCGTCGAGGTCGCCGACCAGGAGAGCGAGGCGCCCCGGATCCGGCGCGCCCGCGCCGAGGACGAGGGCGGGCGCGGCATCCACCTGGTCAACGAGCTCGCGCACCGCTGGGGCAGCCGCCGCACCAGGGACGGCAAGGTGGTCTGGTTCGAGCTGGAACTGCCCCCGGGCGGCTCGTCCGAGTGATCCGGGCGACCCGGCTTCGGGTCACTGTCCCGGCCTGCTACCACAACCACCGGTTGTCGCCCAGGCGGTGCGGTTGTTGGCCGGTCCGGGCCCCGACCGGGTTTCCTGGTGCCACGGCGGGACAGTCCCGACCGGCCGCACCGGAGGAGTCACCATGCAGCAGACCGACGCCCGCACCGTCGTCACCGACTACGTCACCTTCCTCGCCGCGGGCCAACGCGAGGCCGCCATCGCCCTGTTCGCCGAGGACGCCACCTGGTCCTACCCGGGCAACCTCGCGCTGTCCCGCACCTGGCACGGCAAGCAGGAGATCTTCGGGGAGTTCCTCGGCCAGGTCGGCGCCCTCTTCGCCCCCGACGGCCTGCCCGAGATCACCCTCACCCAGGTGCTCGGCGACGGGCGGCAGGCCGTCGCCGAGTGGACCGTCAAGGGCACCGCCGCGAACGGCGCCGCGTACGAGAACCACTGCCTGGGCGTCTTCACCGTGGCGAACGGCCTGATCACCGCCGTCCGCGAGTACCTGGACACCCACCACGTCGCCCAGACGCTGCTGGCCTGAGCGCTGCCGGCCCGAGCGATCAGTCCGGCAGCAGCAGGTTCACGTCGCCGAACTCGTGCCAGAGGTAACGGTGTCGGACGGCGGCCCGGTAACACTCGGCGAGCAGGGGCCGCCCGGCGACGGCGGCCAGCATCAGCAGGTGCGAGGCGCGGGGCTCGTGCCAGCCGGTGAGCAGGCCGTCGACCGCGCGCACCCCGCGCTCCGGGGTGATCACCAACTCCGTCCAGCCGTCGGCCTCCTGGACGGTGCCGTCCGACGCGGCAGCCGACTCCAGGGCGCGCACCACCGTGGTGCCGACCGCGATCACCCGCCCGCCGCCGGCCCGCACGTGGCCGACCAGGCGGGCGGTGACCGCCGGGACGCGGAACCGCTCGGCGTACGGCGCCTCGTGCGCCTCCGGCGAGGCCACCCCGGTGTGCAGCGTGACCGGCGCCACCAGCACCCCGCGACCCGCCAGCCGGGCCACCACCTCCGCGCTGAACGGCCTTGCGGCGCTGGGCATCTCGCTGCTGCCGGGGACGGCCGCGAAGACCGTCTGGTAGGCCTCGATCGGCCAGTCGCGGTCCACGTACCCGTACCGGATCGCCTTGCCGTGCGACTCAAGGTACGGCAACAGCGCTGCGGGCAGCGCGAGTCGGGCGTACCAGAGGCGGGCGGTGAACGGCGCGACCAGCTCGGCCGCGCCGCCGGCGGGCAGCGCCACCCGCAGACCGGGGCGGGCCGGGGAGTCGGCCGGCGGGTAGTAGACGGCCGCTTCCCCCGGCACCACCCGCCGCAACTCCACCAGGTGGGCGCCGCGTTGGTCGGGCTGGGCGGAGGACAGGTGCAGCGCGACGGCCGTGCCGTCGGGCAGCCGGCCGGGCAGCGCGGCCGGAAGGGTGGCCGAATTGTTGACCACCAGCAGGTCTCCCGCGCGCAGCACCTCGGGCAGATCGGTGAAGCGGCGGTGCTCGACGCTCCCCCGGTCGCGCCGGCCGACCAGCATCCGCACGCCGTCCCGCGCCCCGCCGCGCGCCTCCGCCGGTGCCCGGGCGGAGAATTCGGGCGGCACGGTGACGTCGAGGCCGAGGTCCGTGAGTGTGGTCATCGCCCACCCCCGGCCGCGACCCTCAGGTCCTCGGCGCGGTAGCGGCCGGAGGGGGAACGGTCGTGCAGCAGGCCGAGCAGGACGGGCGCCACCTCCTCGGGCAGCGGCTCGCCGGAGATGTCCTCGCCGGGGCTGGCCTCCTGCAGCATCCCGGTGCGCATGCTGCCCGGGTCCACCGCCCACACCCGCAACTCCGGCTCCTCACGGGCGAGTACGGCGGTGGCGAAGTCGAGCGCCGCCTTGCTGGCGCCGTAGCCGCCCCAGCCGAGGTAGGGCACGACGGCGGCGTCCGAACTGATGTTGAGCACGCTCCCGGCGCGGGCGCGCAGCTGAGGCAGGAGGAGCTGGGTGAGGGCGATCGGGGCGAGCGCGTTGACCTCGAAGGTCTCCAACAGGTCCGGCAGCGGGAAGTCGGCCAGCCGGGGCAGCGGCTCGGCGCCGGGCGCGGTCGCGCCGTTGAGCGTACCGGCGTTGTTGACCAGCAGGCTCGCGCCGCCGAGCCCGTCGGCGGCCGCGGTCAGACGGGCACGGTGGTCGTCGTCGACGATCGAACCGGGCAGGGCGACGACCTTGGTGACGGCGGACAGGCCCGCTTCGGCGGCGGCGAGTCCGGCCGCGCCACGGGCGGTGATCACCAGCCGCCAGCCGTCGGCGGCGAGGGCCCGGGCGAGCGCCAGGCCGAGGCCCCGGGAGGCGCCGGTGACCACGGCGACGGGGGCGGGGGCGGTGTGCTGTGCTGCGTTCATGCCCCCACCCTCGCCCTGCGGGGGGCGGCGGCGGATCGGCCGCCGGAACCGGGACCCGGTCGTCCGTTGGGCCTAGGGTGCTTGGGTCGCTGGACCGAGCCCGGCGGCCCAGGCTTCCGGGTCCGTCCAGGCGGCGAGGGTGCGGCGGGTGTCGAAGCGGCGCTCCCGGCCGGTCAGCGGGTCGGTGAACTCGACCACCGAGGCGAGGAGTTGGAGCGGACGGCGGAAGTCGTCCGGGGCCGGTTCGGGCAGCACCACCGGGTACACCGGATCGCCGAGGATCGGCACGCCGAGGCCGCACATGTGCAGCCGCAGCTGATGGGTGCGCCCGCTCAGCGGCCGCAGCCGGTAGCGGCCCAGGCCGTCGCGGCGTTCCAGCAGGTCGATCCGGCTCTCGCTGTTCGGCGGCGCGTCGAGCTCCCGGGCCGCGATCACCCCGCGCTCCTTGAGGATGTGGCTGCGCACGGTGCGCGGCAGGTCCAGCGCCGGATCGTGCGGGGCGATCGCCTGGTACTCCTTGCGCACCAGCCGGTCGCGGAACAGGGTCTGGTAGGCGCCGCGTTCCTCGGGCCGCACCACGAACATGGCCAGGCCCGCGGTGAGCCGGTCGAGCCGGTGCGCGGGGCTGAGCGCGGGCAGGTCGAGGCTGTGCCGCAGCCGGGACAGCGCCGTCTCGACGACGTGCCGGCCGCGCGGGGTGGTGGCCAGGAAGTGCGGCTTGTCGACGACGACGAGGTGCTCGTCGCGGTGCAGCACCTCCAGTTCGAACGGCACGCGGACCTCCGCGGGGAGGTCCCGGTAGAACCACAGGTGCGCGCCGGGCCGGAACGGCTCGTCCGGGGCGACCGGGCCGTGCTCGCCGACGATCTCGCGGCCGCTCAGCGCCGCGTCGATCCGCCCGGCGCCCACGGCCGGCAGCCGCTCGACCAGGTAGGCGCGGACGGTCGGCCAGGAGCCCTCGGGCGGCAGCCGCAGGTGCACCGGGTCCACACCGTGGCGCTGCGGGAGGGGGGAGGCCGGGCGGCGGCTCTTGCGTCTCATCTCCCGGCCAGCGTAGTCCGCCCGCTCGGGGCGGCCTCGCCCGAGGTCCCCGAGGTGCCGCGCGCGGGGGGTGCGGACACAGTGGGACGGTAGGTCGCCAATCCGCCGGGGGCAGCCGGGAGGACGAGTGAGTGCAGACGGCCCGGACGGCGTTCCGCCGCTGCACCTGCCACGGCGCACCCGGCTGCTGCTGGTCTGCGCCTTCGGGCTGCTGGTCGCCGCCGTGGTGGCCGACCTGGTGACCGGGCCCGGGACGACCCTCTCCCCCGTGCTGGCGGTCGCACCGGTCCTGGCCGGGGCGACCAGCCGCAGCGCCCGGGTGCCGCTGGCCGCCGGGGGCATCGCCGTCGTGGCGGTCGGGCTGCTGGAGACCACCAACAGCGAGCTGCCGGCCGAGGTGCACATCACCGCGCTGATCACGGTGCTCGCGGCGACCCTGGCCAGCGCCGCCAACGTCGTCCTGGTCGCGGCCCGGGAGCGGGAGCTGTTCCACGTCCGGACGGTCGCCGAGGCGGCGCAGCGGGCCCTGCTGCGCCCGCCGCCGGAGCGGATCGGGCGGCTGCGCACCGCGGTGCGCTACGTCGCGGCGGCGGCCGAGGCGCGCATCGGCGGGGACCTGTACGCGGTGGTCGACACCCGCTACGGCACCCGGATCCTGCTCGGGGACGTGCAGGGGCACGGGCTGTCGGCCGTGGAGACGGCGGCCGACGTGCTGGGGGTGTTCCGCGAGGCGGCCCGGACCGAGCCCGACCTCGGGCGGCTGGCCGAACGGCTGGACGCGGCGCTCGCCGCCCGTCCGGACGAGGGGCGCTTCGCCACCGCGCTGCTGCTGACCGCGCCCCTGGGGCGGGGGCCGGTCCGCTTCGTCAACTGCGGCCACCCGCACCCGCTGCTGCGCCGCGCGGGCCGGGTGCGCGCGCTGGCGCCGCCGTTCGCCGCGCCGCCGCTCGGGCTGCTGGGGCTGACCGGCGGCGGGTATCCGACGGGCCGGTTCGAGCCGCTGCACGGGGACCTGCTGCTCCTGTACACCGACGGGGTCACCGAGGCCCGCGACGCCGAGGGGCGGTTCTACCCGCTGGAGGAACGGCTGCCGGGGCTGCCCGCGGGGAGCCCCGCGGACCTGCTGGAGGACCTGCTCGCGGACGTCGACGACTGGGTCGGCGACGCCGGGCTGACGGACGACGCGGCGCTGCTGGCGGTCCGCTGGGAGCACTGACGGGCGGGGGGGCGGACGGGAGCGGTGACGGCCCCGCCGATTGTCAGTGCCGTGTGCAAGGCTTCGCACACGGTCGGTGAGGGGCTGACCGGCTGCCGATCGTCGAAGGGGAAGCGCCATGGGGGCCAAGGCCAGCGGGTCGTTCGAGCTGACCGGCTTCGAACCGGTGGAGACGGAGGAGCGCGAGGGCGTGGCCTTCGGGCGGGTCCGGGTCTCCAAGAACTTCACGGGCGGGTTGAGCGGCACCGGCGAGTTCCATCTGACCGTCGACGAGGCCGGCACCCACGCCTACGTCCTGGAGTACGAGCTGGGCTGATCACCTGGTCTCCCCCGCGCGCCGCGCCCACCGGGCTGCCGTCCGCGCTGTCACGATGATGCGATCAGTGCACGATCGACATCGGAGGGTGGCGCATGCCCGGTACGACGATGACGGCGGACGGCACGCCGGTCACGGTGATGGCCACGGGTACGGTCGCGGTGACGGCCGCAGTTACGGTCACGGCGCCGGTCACGGTCGAGGAGGTGGTCGATCGGCTGCGGGGCATCGGGGCGGGTCTGCCGCCGACCGACGGGGTGGCGGTCTTCAACCGGCTCTACCTCACCGTCACGGAGGCCGTCCGCGACCGGCTCGGCGGCCCGTACTTCGCCGATCCGGCGGCGATGGCCGGGCTGGACGCGGTGTTCGCCGGGCGCTACCTGCTGGCCGTGGCCGCCGACGCGGCCGGGCAGGAGCCGCCCGCCTGCTGGCGACCGCTGTTCGCGCTGCGCGCCCATCCGGGGGTGCACCCGTTGCAGTTCGCGCTGGCCGGGATGAGCGCCCACATCCAGCACGACCTGCCGCTCGCCGTCGTGGACACCTGTCGGCGGCGGGGCTGCGAGCCGGCCGGGCTCGCGGCGGACTACCACCGGATCAACGACCTGCTGGCGGAGGTGGAGACGGCCGTCCGGGAGCAGCTGATGCCCGGACCGGACCTGCTGGAGCGCGCCGAGCCGCTCACCCACCTGCTCGGCGCCTGGTCGGTGGAGGCCGCCCGCGAGGGGGCGTGGGCCGCCGTCCAGGCGCTCTGGGAGCTGCGCGCGGTGCCGGCCGCCGCCCGGGCCTTCGCCGCCGCGCTGGACGGCTCGGTCGGCCTGCTCGGCCACGCCCTGCTGCTCCCGCTCGGCCTGCACCCCGCACCGGCCGCGGCCGGCTCACCGGGGACGGTGGACGCGCCGGACGCGCCGGACGCGCCGGCCAGCGCGACACCGGACGCGGTGGACGCCGTGGACGCGCCGGACGCGCCGGCCAGCGCGACACCGGACGCGGTGGACGCCGTGGACGCGCCGGGCACGGCACCGGCCGCGCCCCACACGGCCGCCGGCCGGCTCCCCGAGGCGAGGAACCGGCCGGCCGGTGAAGGATCGGGCGCTCAGGCCCGGCCCGATCAGGCCCAGCTGGAGTGCAGCGGCTTGCCCTCGGCGTAGCCGGCCGCGCTCTGGATGCCGACGATCGCCTTCTCCTGGAACTCCTCCAGGGTGTTGGCGCCCGCGTAGGTGCAGGAGCTGCGCACACCGGCCACGATCGAGTCGATCAGGTCCTCGACGCCCGGGCGGGCCGGGTCGAGGAACATCCGGGAGTGCGAGATGCCCTCCTCGAACAGCGCCTTGCGGGCCCGGTCGTACGAGGAGTCCTGGGAGGTGCGGTTGCTGACCGCACGGGCCGAGGCCATGCCGAAGCTCTCCTTGTACTGGCGGCCGTCGGCGGCGGTCTGCAGGTCGCCCGGGGACTCGTAGGTGCCGGCGAACCAGGAGCCGATCATCACGTTGGAGGCGCCGGCGGCCAGCGCCATCGCGACGTCGCGCGGGTGGCGGACGCCGCCGTCGGCCCACACGTGCTTGCCGAGCCGGCGCGCCTCGGCGGCGCACTCCAGCACGGCGGAGAACTGCGGGCGGCCGACGCCGGTCATCATCCGGGTGGTGCACATGGCGCCGGGGCCGACGCCGACCTTGAGGATGTCGGCGCCCGCCTCGACCAGGTCGCGGACACCGGCGGCGGAGACCACGTTGCCGGCCACGATCGGGATCCGCGGGGCCAGGCCGCGCACCGCGCGCAGCGCGCTGATCATTGATTCCTGGTGGCCGTGCGCGGTGTCCACCACCAGCACGTCGGCACCGGCGTCGATCAGGGCCTTGGCCTTGCCGGCCACGTCGCCGTTGATGCCGACGGTGGCGGCGATCCGCAGCTTGCCGGCGGCGTCCACGGCCGGGGTGTACAGGGTGGCGCGCAGCGCGCCCTTGCGGGTGAGGATGCCGACCAGTCGGCCCTCGGCGTCGACGACCGGGGCGAGCTTGCGGTGCGCCTCGGTGAGCTTGTCGAAGGCGGTGCGCGGGTCGATGCCCTCGTCCAGGAGCAGCAGCTCGCGGGACATCACCTCGGCGAGGCTGGTGAAGCGGTCCACGCCCTGGCAGTCGGAGTCGGTGACGACGCCGACCGGCTTGCCGTCCTCGACGACCACGAGGGCGCCGTGCGCGCGCTTGGGCAGCAGCGACAGCGCCTCGGCGACGGTGGCGCCCGGGGCGAGGGTGATCGGGGTGTCGTGCACCAGGTGGCGCTGCTTGACCCAGGAGACGACCTCGGCGATGACCTCGGTGGGGATGTCCTGCGGGATGGCGACCAGGCCGCCGCGGCGGGCGACGGTCTCGGCCATCCGGCGGCCCGAGATGGCGGTCATGTTGGCGACGACCAGCGGGATGGTGGTGCCGGTGCCGTCGTTCGAGGAGAGGTCGACCGCCTGCCGGGAGCCCACGGCGGAACGGCTGGGGACCATGAAGACGTCGTCGTACGTCAAGTCGTACGAGGGCTTGAGGTCGTTCAGGAAGCGCATGAAGGGGGCTCTCTGGCTGGGAGAAATTACACCTCGGGTGCGGTTGCGGCACTGCCGCCGGGCGCACTCGGGCGCCCGGCACCCAGCATTCGATTCTCCGGGACGGTGGGATCAAAAGCCAGTTCGAGGTCCATTGCTGGCACTGTGTACAAACCAAGATCAATGCTCCGCGCGTAGACTTGGATGATCATCCAAGCCCGACGGTTTTCGCCCCGGCCAGGGCCGCTCCCGTAGCATTCACGCGGTAACGGCGAGGCGAGCGGGAAGCAGCGACAGGCAATGACGGCGGGCGTGGACATCAAGCAGGACCAGAGCGGCACGGACACCGGGGAGGAGATCGACTACGGTCCCGGCCTCGACCCGGAGCGACTGCGGCTCTGCCTGGACGTGCTCGCCGAGCTCGACGAGCTGCACGTCGACCACCCGGACGCGATCACCGTCCGCCAGGCCGTCGGCGGCATATTCCGTACCCTCAAGCAGCGCCGCCGCCAGGAGACCCGGGCCCGCAAGACCGCCAACGACCGCGAGGTCACCGCCCGCACCGCCACCGGCGCACCCACCCGGATCGACGACGAGACCGCCGGCGCCTTCGGCCTGACCACCGTCACCAGCACCGAGATCGCCGGCATCCTGGAGCGGCCCCGCTCCTGCTACACGTGCAAGCAGCGGTACGTCGAGGTCGACGCGTTCTACCACAACCTCTGCCAGGACTGCGCGGTCAAGAACCGGGCCCACCGGGACGCCCGCGCGGACCTCACCGGCAAGCGCGCGCTGCTCACCGGCGGCCGGGCCAAGATCGGCATGTACATCGCACTGATGCTGCTGCGCGACGGCGCCCACACCACCATCACCACGCGCTTCCCCAACGACGCCATCCGCCGCTTCACGGCGATGCCGGACAGCGCCGAGTGGATCCACCGCCTCAAGGTCGTCGGCATCGACCTGCGCGACCCGGCCCAGGTCATGGCGCTCGCCGACGAGGTCGCCGCCGACGGCCCGCTGGACATCCTGATCAACAACGCCGCGCAGACCGTGCGCCGCCCGCCGGAGTCCTACCGCGAGCTGATCGCCGCCGAGTCGGCGCCGCTGCCGGCCGGCGAGCTGCCGCAGGCCACCACCATCGGCCGCTTCGGCAGCGGCAGCGTCGACCTGCCCGCCCTCCCCCACCAGGCGGGCGGCGACGCGCAGCGGATGGCCGCCGAGGACGTCACCTCGCTCGCGCTCGTCACCGGCTCCGCCACGCCCGCCCGGATCGAGGCCGGCACCGCGATCGACGCCGGCGGCCTGGTGCCCGACCTCGCGCCCACCAACAGCTGGGTGCAGACCGTCAACGAGGTCGGCCCGGTCGAGCTGCTGGAGGTCCAACTCTGCAACTCCACCGCGCCGTTCATCCTGATCAGCCAGCTGCGCCCGGCGATGGCCGCCTCCGCGTCCCGCCGCAAGTACGTGGTCAACGTCTCCGCGATGGAGGGCGTCTTCGCCCGCGGCTACAAGGGCGCCGGGCACCCGCACACCAACATGGCCAAGGCCGCGCTCAACATGCTCACCCGCACCAGCGCGCACGAGATGTTCGAGTCCGACGGCATCCTGATGACCGCCGTCGACACCGGCTGGATCACCGACGAGCGGCCGCACCCGGACAAGATGCGACTGGCCGACGAGGGCTTCCACGCCCCGCTCGACCTGGTCGACGGCGCGGCCCGGGTGTACGACCCGATCGTCCGCGGCGAGCGCGGCGAGGACCTGTACGGCTGCTTCCTGAAGGACTACGAGCGCTCCAACTGGTAGCCCCCGATCCCGGTAGTCCCCGATCCCCGCGAAGGAGATGGCGAATTGACCACCGCACCGCTGCTCGGCGCCGGAATCATCGTGCCCACCGGGGACGGCCGGGTGCTGATCGGCCGGCGCACCACCGCCGGCGAGCCGCCCACCTGGAGCCTGCCCGGCGGAAAGGTCGACCCGGGCGAGTCCTTCGAGCAGACCGCGGCCCGTGAACTCGCCGAGGAGACCGGCATCGTGCTGCCCGCCGAGGAGATGCGGGTGCTCGCCCTGCTGCTCGACCACGAGCTCGGCCGGCCCCGGCTGACGGCCGCCGTGCTAGCGCCGCCGAGCCTGGCCGAGGCGGTCGTCACCGAGCCGCACGCCTGCGGCGGCTGGGAGCGCGTCGCGCTGGACGCGCTGCCGGAGCCGATGTTCTACCCGTCCTCGCTGGTCCTCGGCAGCTGGCTGCCGGAACGGCCGTCGGCGGCCCGGGCCGGAACGACCGGGTACCCCGTCGCCCGCTGAGGACGACGGGGTACGCCCGGGCGACGGCGGTCCACCGCCCGGGCACCGGGGGTTCATCACCGGGGCGCCGAGGGTCCGTCAGCCGTTGCGGGCGGCCTCGGGGCCGGTGATCCGCTTCAGCAGCGGCAGCACGCTCTCCAGCGCGATCACCCGCTGCAACAGGCGCAGCGGTGAGCCGGTGAGCCGGTGAGCCGGTGAGCCGGTGAGCCGGTGAGCCGGTGAGCCGCAGCATCGCGAACGGCCGCCTGCGGTCGGAGAGTCCGGCCACCACGCTGACCGCCAGGCTGCACCCGGCGATCGGGAGCGTGGTCAGCAGCACCACGTTCGCCAACTGCCGCCAGCCGGCCAGCTGTTGCTGCCTTTCGGTGGCCCAGTCGCCGACCGTGTGCGCGTCGTGGTCCGGCCACGCCGCGGTGAACACCGTCCGGACCTGCTCCTTCGCCGCGGTCGATCCGTCGGTCGTGGCGTAGAGCAGCCGGACCGGGAGCTTCGCGACCTCCTCCGCGGAGACCGGGACGGCGGGCCACTCGGCGTCCGGGCGCGACGTGAGGTTGAGGAACTCGCGCGACGGGACGGCCGCGACGCTCGCCCCCACCGCGCAGTGGCCGATCACCGGGATCTTGGCGAGGTCCGCACAGGACACCGGGGTGGGGGTGATGAGCGGAGCGTCCGGACGGGGGCCCGCCGCGACCTTCCCGAGCCCGTTCGGATTTCCGTGGACCACCGCGAGACCCCGGAGGCCCGGTACGGCCCGCACCTTGGCCAGGACCTGCTCCGGCACCGAACCCGTCAGCGGCTTGTCGTCCCAGTACTCACCCTGCACGACGGACGCGCGGGACAGTTGATCGCCGCCCGGCGAGTCCCGGTTGGCGTTGATCGTGCCGATGATGCAGATCATCGACGTGGTGACGAACAGCGCCAGGATCAGGCCGCTGACCGCGCGGAACCCGGCCTTCGGGTCGTCCGCGAGCCGGCGCACCGCGATCAGCGTGGCCGGACGGCTGGTCCGGCGGGCGACTGTCCGGGCGGCGACCATGGTCAGCCACGACCCGGCGATCACCAGGCCCAGCATCACCAGCAGGAACCCGGGCAGGTAGGCCGCCGCCTGCCCGTTCCCGGTGGCCGGGCGGCGGCCGATGAAGTACACCAGCTCCGCGAGCCCGGCCAGCAGCGGGATCAGCCGCCAGGCCCGGGGCGGCTGCGGGGTGACCCGGCGACTGACGCCCAGCGGGGAGATGGTGACCCGGCGCAGCGCGAACCGGGCCGCCACCGCCGAGGCCAGCGGTACGGCCAGGACGCATACGGCCCCTGTCTGCGGAACCCCCGCCGGAAACCCTGTCGGACGCTCTGCGGAAACCCCGTCGGAAACACCGTCACCCGGGTGCGGGCGGGCAGGAGGCAGCCCCACGCTCACCCCCTGCACCGCACCACGGCCCGGCACCCCCACGGTCAACCGGGCCAAGCCGTCCCCTCGCACGAAGGATGCGGCCGGACCCAAGCCTGCCCGGCCCGCCGGCCGCTGCCGAGGGCCGAACGTCCCGGGTGCGCGGTCGGGGTGCCCGGGCGGCCGCGCGCCGGTCGCGGCCCGGAACACGACCGGCGCGCGGCGGCGCCGTCCGGAGGTCCCGGTGGTACGAGCCCGCACGACTCTTGTGCGCGGGCGGCCGCCGGGTGGAAATTGGGTGACGAAGCCCCGCGCCCCACCACCGCGCCGCCCCAACACCCCTGAGGAGCCGTCGACGTGTCCAGCACACCCCGCCCCGCCCGGCCCTCGTCGCGCCCGCCGCGAACCGGCCGCCGGCTGCGGCGGGCCTTCGGCACCCAGCACGAACCGCTGGTCCGGCCCGTCGACCGGGCCCGCGCCCGCGCCTGGCTGCTGGCCTCCCTCGGAGCCCTGCTCTCCCTCGCCCTCGCCACCGGCAGCGCCCTGCTCGCCTACCACTCCACCGCCCCGCAGGCCGACAGCGACCGCCTGCGCCTCCACAAGGTCGACGCCGTGGTGCTCACCCTCCCCGACCACGGCTCCGACACCGGCGGACGCTTCTCCGGCGGCTACGGCAGCCGCGTCGACGCCGAGGCCTCCTGGACCTCCCCCGACGGCCAGTCGCACACCGGCACCGTCCAGGCCCCCCGCACGGCCACCACCGGCACCGTCGTCCCCGTCTGGGTCGACCCCGCCGGCGCCCTCTCCTCACCCCCGACCAACCGCGCCGCCGTCGCCGTCTCGGCCGTCTGCACCGGCGCCGGCGTCCTCCTCTCCCTCCTGGCCCTGCTCACCCTCGCCCTGCGCCTGCGCCTGAACGCCCTCGACCGCCGCACCGACGAAGCCTGGACCCGGGGCTGGGCCCGCCTCGAACCCCTCTGGAGCGGCCGCGCCGGCCACCGCCACGACGACTGACCCCCTCCGGACGAGCGAAAGCCAGCGGGCGGAGGGACGCCGGGGCCAGGTCAGACGGGGTGGGTCAGACGGGGTGGGTCCAGGCGGGCCAGGTCAGACAGGGTGGGTCCAGGCGGGGGCGGGGTGAGGTGTGGCGGCACGGTGGGTGAGGGCGGCGACGACGACGAGGAGGGTGAGGGCCAGGGTCAGGGCGGTGGGGACGTCGGCGTGGCGGATGAGGAGCGCGCCGACGAGGGCGCCGACGAACATCCAGACGGCGGAGGCCAGGCGGCGGGGGCCGGTGCGGTCGGCGGCGAGGGCCGTGATGGTCATGGTGAGCACGGTGGTGGTCAGGTCGGGGACCTTGAGGGAGCGGACCACCGCGTTCTGGCCGCCCATGGCGAAGCCGAGCAGCCCGATGAGGCTGTAGCGGGCCGGCTCGGAGGTGTGGCCGGCCAGGGCGGCCAGGACGGTGCTCGCGGCGACGAGCACCGCCTGGCCGGCGACCGCCGCGGTCAGCAGCCGCCCACGGTGGTCGGGCAGCCGCCGGGCGAGGTGGCCGCCGACCAGGGCGCCGAGCACGAAGGCGGCGAGGGCGCTCAGCGAGGCGGTGGCGGAGAGTCCGGCGGCGCCGGCCAGGGCGAAGCCGAGGAAGACCACGTTGCCGGTCATGTTGGCGACGAAGACGTGGCCGAGCTGGAGGTAGCTCACCGCGTCCACCAACCCGGTGACGACGGTGAGCACCAGCAGCATCGGCACGAGCGGTCCGTGCCTGGGGTCGGGGGTGAGCATCGGGACCTCCTGGTCGGCCTCGTGACGGTGCTTCCGTTCTACCTCCCCCGGGCGGGCCGCCTCCGTCAGGCGAGCGCGGGGCGGCTCGGGTCGTCGGGTTCGTCGTCGAGGTGCCAGTGCAGGTCGCGGACGCCGGGTTCGAGGGAGAGCCGGCTGACGACCTGTTCGAGGGCCGGGGCGACCTGCCCGGTGATAGCCACGGTGGCGCGCAGGCTGGTGGCGTCGCCGTTGTCGGTGCGGCGGGCGCGCAGGCCGGTGGGGGCCAGGCCGGAGGCGGACAGGGCCTGGAGCAGCAGGGCACGGATGTGGGTCTCGGCCTTGCGCTCGCATTCCAGGTGGACGGTGGCGCGGACGGTGGAGTCCGGGTCACTGCCGGACTGCGGGGCCCGGTCGAGCATCCGGCCGGCCGGGCGCAGGATCAGGTGCACGGCGAGGACGCCGAGCGTGCCGAGGACGGCGAATTCGAACTTCCCGGACGCGGCGAGCACCCCGACGGCGGCCGAACACCACAGCGTGGCAGCGGTGTTGAGGCCGCGCACGCCGGCGCCGTCGCGCAGGATGACGCCACCGCCGAGGAAGCCGATGCCGGAGACGACGTAGGAGGCGACCCGGGTGGGGCTGCCGATGTCACCGACGGCCTCGCTGTACAGCACGAACAGGGTGGCGCCGGCGGCCACCAGGGCGTTGGTGCGCAGGCCGGCCATCCGGGCCCGCCACTGGCGTTCGACGCCGATGAGCGCGCCGCAGGCGACCCCGGTGGCGAGCCGGACGAGGAAGTCGACGGTGGTCAGGGTGTGCACGACGGCACCTCCTTCACTGGGAGCTGGGAGACGGACGGGTGGTGGGCCGCTGCCCACCACCCGTCCGTTCGGGCTGCGGTCGGCGGCTCAGTGGTTGAGCGCGGTCTGGACGATCTTGATGATGACCATCACCATCGCGACCAGGAGGTAGGCGCGCAGGGCGCCCATGCCGACCTTGCGGGCGGTGGACATGACCGGCTTGCCGAGGGTCTCCAGCGGGGGCAT
>NZ_JBIVAX010000036.1:0-89318 GCF_044745805.1 Kitasatospora sp. NPDC086801 | reverse complement strand
CCTCCTCCACCACCACCGTAGAGACGAACAGCCCCACGCACAGCCCCGATCAGCAATCTCCCAGCTCAGCCCTTCCCTCCAGAAGAACCGCACCCATCTCATTTGGGGATCCTCCGGAGGCAAATGAGGGCTGCGGCGATGCTGGCGAAGGCGGCGAAGTGGTCGGCCTTGCGTTCGTAGCGGCGGTGCAGTCGACGGAAGCCGCCGAGCCAGACGACGGTGCGCTCGATGACCCAACGGTGGCGGCCGTGGCGTTGGGAGGACTCGACGCCTCGGCGGGCGATGCGGGCGGGGATCTGGCGTCGTCGCAGGTAGGAGCGGATGAAGCGGTGGTCATAGGCTTTGTCGCCGTGCAGCTTGCCGGGCCTGCGTCGCCTCGGTCCGCGCCGCGAGGGGATCGGCGGGATCGCATCGGCGAGCGGGATCAGGGCCTGGCTGTCGTGGACGTTGGCTCCGGAGATCGCCAGCGACAGAGGCAAACCGGTACGTTCCGTCAGCAAGTGGATTTTCGACCCGCACTTGCCCCGATCGACAGGATTCGGATCCGTCAACTCCCCTTTTTCAGAGCCCGCATGTTCACCGAGTTGACGGCGCACCGCGACCAGTCCAACTCGCCCCGCGCGCCGAGCTCCTCCAGGACGACCCGGTGGAGCTTGGCCCACACTCGAGCCCTGCTCCACTCGGTGAAGCGGCGATGGGCGGTGGGCCCGGACGGACCGAAGCAGGGTGGCAGTTGGGCCCAGGTGCATCCTGAGGTGGCCACGAACACGATCGCCGCCAGCACTTCGCGGTCCCCGTATCGGCGTCGGCCACCGCCCTGCGGCCGACTCGGCGCCGCCGGCACCACCAACTGGAACAGCTCCCACAGCTCATCCGGCACCAAGCGCTCCACGATCGTCACGCGAGCAGCCTACAAGGCCAAATGAGATCACTTCTAAAAGGCGTTGACGTGATAGCGCGTGAGTTGCGCTGGCACCACAGGCTGAGGGTCCAGCGAGGCCAGGAAGTACGTCCATCGCCGGAGGGGCAACCACCTGTTCTGGGCTCCGGAGAGGGTGCGAAGTCCGCCGCCAGGGCGGTCCGCATCGCGAATGCCTCGGCGAGGAGGGGATGCCGCCCGGGCAACGGCAGCTTGCCGACATCGAATGTGCCCCGCCGGCCGTCCTCGCTGTGGAAGTCGACGACGAGTCCCCCCGATGCCCCTTCGTGAACGAGCGCTGGGGCCTTGTAGTCCGCGGCTGGCAGAGCTGACCGGCGGCCCGGCCCGGTGCTGCCCCGGCCCTGGCGGGTCACGGCGTCGTCTCCTTCTCCCCGGGCAGGTCCTGCGGGGGCTTCTCGTCGCCCAGGGCCGCGGCCGGGGTGTCGCGGGGGTCCTCCCAGGTGTCGGGGACCAGGGCCATGCGGGTATCCATCTCCAGTTCCTGCAGGGCATGCAGATAGATCAAGGTCGACAGCTGCGAGGCGTGTCCCAGTCTGCGGCGGACCCAGTCCATGGGGTCGCCGAAGATCCGTTGGTAGTGCAGTCGCTGGGCCGGGTTCATGTCGCCGAGTGCGGCGATGTGCCCGCGCTGGAGCTGTTCGAGGGTGATGACGGCAAATGCATGCCTCAGCAGGTGGGCGTGTGCAAAGAGGTCCAGTCCCTGCTCTTCGCACCGTTGGTTGGCCGTGGTGAACATGTCCTTCCATGCCGACAAGGTCAGCGGCATCCCGCTCTCGCCGAGCCAGAACATCGCGGGCTCCAGGCCCTGTTCGGTGTCGACCAGTAGCCGCCGACGCTCGCGCGGGCCGAGCAGTCGGACGTCGATCCTCTCGCTGCGGTGGATACCGCTCGTGTACTGGGCCAGGTGCGGCCTCTGCGGATCGGCGATCACAATCGGCCGTCGGATCTTGCGGTAGCGGCCTGCATCGCGGGCCTCCTCAATGACGCACTGCCGGTCCTCGGCCGCGTAGGCCGTCAGGTCCCGGCGGACCGAGAGCGGCTCGTAGACCCAGCGGGCCGAGTTCCGTTTCGCGATCGCCTTGGGCAGCCAGGACTTGCTGTAGCCGGCCGGGCCGGGTCCGGTCGGCACTTCCGTGATCAGGCGGCTGGCCTGCTCTTCCAGCCGCAGGCCAGTGCGGACCGTGGAGTCAGTGAAGGTTCCGTCTGCTTGGGCTTCGCGTAGACGTAGAACTGCTGCAGATGGGGGACCTCTTGGCTCCATGTGTCCCCGTCGACCCGAGGCCCGCGGGGATCAAGGCGTCGCCAGTAGTGGTAGGCCGTGTGATCGGCCTCGGCCGCGTCCCGCCAGTTCTTCCCGCCCCGGCTCTGATGCAGGAAGTTCAGCTTCCTGCAGAAGGGCCGACGCCCGGTTGATCTGACTGTTCAGCGAGCCCTCCAAGAGGTTCACCCGATGGAAGTACGAGTTGAGGTCCGTGCCGTAGGCGAAGCGCGGCGACAACAGGTACGGCGTGCCATCAGGAATGCCCAGGTCATCGAGCCACAACTCCCACTCGTCCGGGGAGATCCGCAGGTGCCAGGGCTGCGGCTCAGGCTGCGGCAGGTCCCGCGAGCTGTAGTGGACTGACCAGGTTCCTTGTCTCAACACCCGCGGACCGTACAGCTACCTGGTCACTGACCGAGCGTGCACAAGCCAGCGACCGGCGGAACCGTGCGGTGCCGATCGCTCCGTGCGGGTCGTCGGGGACGGTCTCGTGCGGGCGGTTCAGGCGCAGGGCGAGGTCGGAGGCGAAGGCGGTGAAGTCCTCGATGCGGGCGCGCATCGCCTGGATGTGGAGGGTTCGGCCCGCGGGGGCGCGTCCGCGAGGGACGGTGTGGGCGGCGGTGTCGAAGAGCAGACCGTCCGGGGAGATCTGTTCCAGGACGCGGATCGCGCTGACGACCGGCGCGATGGCCACCCACGGCACCTTCCGAGCCCGGCCGGCGGAGTGGTGGTTGCCGTCCGCATCGAGGACGCCCTTGAAGACCCGGCCGTGGATCAGGTGGCGTCCGGGCGGTTCCGGGTCGGGGCAGCAGCCCCGTTCCAGGGCCAGCACTACTGGCGGGAGGGGGTTATTTCGACCGTGCGCTATTCCCCTCCTTCTGTCCTCTTCATCGGCCCTGCCTGGGGAAGCTGCCACGAGGTAGATCACCTGTGGCTGGCTGAGGTTGCGAGTCGGCCGCCAGCCGTGAGACCGTTCCAACGATCTTCTCGGAAAGGGTTTTTCGTGACGCTCGGCATGGTTCTCGGTGATTTCTCGGCTCGCGCTTCGACGCGGGAGCCGTTCCTGCCCTGACGTTCGCACCTGCGCTCGCAGGTCGCGCCCGTTGGCTCCCTCCTCGTCGAAGTGCTCTTCGTGCCCCATGCACGTTCGATCACGAGGAGTACAGGTGTCCGAGATCCGTTGGATCGAAGCCGGTACCGACCAGTCCGCCCAATGGCACTCCGAGAACGGGATGCCAGCGCCCCGACGCGTCGTCGTTGCCGATGACCGTATGCGGGCCGACACCGCATACCGCCTGGCCTGTGAAGGAACCGCTATGCTGTGGCGCGGCGACTTCCACAACGCCCGCCAGTTGCTGCAGGCCATGAGTCGCCGTGCCGACCGTAAGGGCCTTCAGCAGGGGGCCACTCCGGCAGAGTCCTTCCACCTGCACCGCCGCGCCCGCGGACAGCGTGCCCGCACATTGAGCATGCTGCTGGTGCTGTTGGAGCACGACTACACCATTGCGCTCCGCAGATCCCCCGATGTCCGTCGGGCATGCACAGAAACGTACGGCCCGCCGGAGCGGCCCTCGGTGATCTCACTCAGAGAGCTGCTTGGCGTGATCGGCTCGAGCCAGTGGCGCCGGAAGGGGGTGGAGGTGCCCGCCCTCGGTGCGCGTCTCCACCCGCACTATGGCGTGTTCTCCCCGGTCAGGGGCGAGTATGTGAACCTGGTGGCACAGGCGCCTCTGCCGTTGCCGACGTCGGACCGCGGTCCCGGTCCTCGCACGGCGTTCGATCTCGGTACCGGCACCGGCGTACTCGCCGCAGTCCTGGCTCACCGCGGAATCGAGCGCGTGGTGGCCACGGACACCAATCCACGCGCGCTCGCCTGTGCTCGTGAAAACGTCCGCCGGCTGGATATGGCCAGGAGGATCGAGGTGGTGAGCGCCGACCTGTTCCCCCCGGGGCGCGCCGATCTCGTGGTGTGCAACCCCCCGTGGATTCCCGCCCGACCGACATCCTCAATCGAGCAGGGCGTCTACGACCCGGAAAGCCGGATGCTCCGCGGCTTCCTGTACGGGCTTGCTGACCATCTTGAACCGGGTGGGGAAGGATGGCTGATCCTTTCGGACCTCGCCGAGCACCTGGGACTGAGGCCGCGCCGGGAGCTGCTTGCCACCCTCGACGCAGCACGACTGCGCGTTGTCGACAAGAGCGATGTCAGGCCACGACACCCGCGCGTTTCCGACGCCGCTGACCCGCTCCACGCTGCCCGTTCCGTCGAGGTCACCTCGCTGTGGCGACTGACAGCTGCACGGTCACCGGTCTCCGCTTCCTAGTCGAGCCAGGCAGCTTCGGCCTGCCCCTCCGAAGGGCGGCCCTCATGTTGGGGGCCGCCCTTGCATCTGGTGTCAGGTTTCCGAACGCAGCGCCTCGTCGTCTGTTGCCCGGGTTGCAAGGTACTCGGCCCAGTCGCGTCGGGCGTAGGCAACCCAGCGGAGCGCGGTGTGGCGGTGCATCCCGGTCGCGTCGGCGAGGATCGGGCTGGGGAGATCAGTGGCGAGGGCGGCCAGTGCCGCGTTGCGTGCTATGCGAACCGGGATGCCGTGCCGGTTGAGCTTCTGGGTCATGCCGTGCGTCGAGATCGGCTTGCCGGGGACCATGCCGGGGAAGAGCCATCGAGGGCCTGGGTGGGATCGCGAGAGCTGTGGCCGTAGCTCGGGCTGTTCGGCGAGGCGCCGCAGGAGCTCGGCGAGTCGCGGGGGCAGCAGTACGGGGTGACGGCCTAGGACCAGGTGGGTGTGCTTGTCACCGACCTTGAGGTGCTCGGGTGTCAGGTGACGGAGGCGTTCGGTGGACGGGCCGAACAGCAGGGTGATCGCGCCGGCTGCCCGGACGTCCGAGGGCAGGGCATCGTCGGTCAGACAGCGCTGGAGGAGTGGCCACCGGTCGTCCTCGTCGAGCAGGTCCTGGGGTTCCTGGCTCGGGATGGAGGGGACGGTGAGCTCGCGGGTGAGTTGGCGGCTCGTGGTCCATTTCAGGAAGTAGCGGACCAGGTAGCGCCGTTGGCTGGTGGCTCCGGCGATCCAGTCGTCGACGTGCTCCTGGGCGAGGCCAGCGAGGGTCAGGCCGCGCTGGTCTGTCCAGGCCAGGAAGTCCAGGGCGACGCTGATACGGCGTCGCAGGTCGCAGGTCGCAGGTCGCGGTCTGCGGAGGCAGGATGGTGGCGGGTGGCGGCCCGTTGGCGGGCGCGTCGGAGCAGGAACCAGTGAAGGAACGGGCGGGCGACGTTGGCGTGCGCGGCCGGCTTGCCCACGAGCTCGTGCTCCAGCCAGCCGGGGATGCGTTCGATGTCCTCGTTGCGTGATTCCAAGATGCCTGTATGGATCAGGAGTTGGCGAATGTAGCGCTGGTTTCGGCTGGGTGGCAGCTCGTCCAGCAACTTGTGGGTGAGTTCGCGCCCCTCGGCCGCCAGCTGAGCGAGGAGCTTGGTGTTCGGACCCTCCTTGACCCACTGGATGGCCGGGAACGGTGAAGGGGCGTCCGCCAGCGCGGCTGTGAGCGGTCCCAGTTGCGGGGGCGACGGTGCCGTCGGGCCCGGCCAGCAGGGCGTTGACCCGCTCGGCGAGGACGCAGTGAGCGCATCTGCCGCGACTGTGGGGGTTGCCGGCCCGGCCGCACTGACGGCAGGTGTAGTCGGCGGCGAAGCCGACGCAGGGGCCGCAAACCTCGGCGCCGTCGTCGTCCCGGGCGATCAGCGGCTGGACCGTGCCGCAGCGGGGGCACTCGGCCGGTGACCGGAGCACGGCGGTGTAGCAGACCATGCAGACCGGCCCGATGAGCCACTGGGCGTTGACCGGCTTGGTCTGGCCGCAGCGGGCGCATGCTTCCCCGGTGCGGGTGCGCCGGTAGCAAGTACCGCAGACCGGCCGGCCCTCCTGGTCACGGCTGACGCAAGGGTGGACACGACTGCAGATCGAGCAGGTTGCCTCGGGGCCCCGGTAGCAGCCGTCGCAGAGGTCCGGTTGCCCGTCGCGCGCGTTGCGGGCGATGCGTCTGAGCTGCCCGCACCGCCCGCACGGACGCCGTGGTCGGTGGTGACGGTTGTAGCAGAGGTGGCAGAGTGCGCCGTTCTCGTCGACGAGGGCAGCGGCTGCGGTCTTTCCGCAGCTCACGCATGTGTGCATGGGCCGTTTCCAGCACTTGATGCACAGCCCACGTCCGTCGTCCCGCCGTGCCACCGGGTGTCGGTGCTCGCCGCAGTCGGCGCACTCCTCGAACGTGGCGGGGTCCGTGCGGTAGCAGCGGTTGCAGATCGGGCCCTCGGGGCGCCGGGCGACGACTCGCTGGCCGTCGCGGTGGCAGCGCGCGCAGGTTTCGCGGTTTCGGCTTCGGGCGTCGCAGGATCCGCAGAGCCGCCCTTCGGGGCGGAGTTGTCGCAGGTCAGACCGGATCTTTCCGCAGTGCGCACATCCGGGGCGAACGACCGGATGGCCGCCTTCGTGCAGCACCTGGGCCAACCGCAGCAGGACTGACGGGCAGATGGAACTGCCCGAGGTCAGCGCGTCGGGGTGGGCGACCATGTGATCGGCCAGTTCTTCCAGGAACCGTGCAGCCCCGCGTACGGGGATCGGCACCGCCGCTTCCAGGGCCGCTTCCGCGTCGGCGGTGCCGATCCCCGGCAGGGCTTTGCCGATGCGGCTGCTCGGGCAGCGCCGCCGTTCGGCCTCGCCGGCTCACCGGACCACCGCCAACTGCTCGTCCAGGTCCTGGATACCCTCGCTCTCCCGGGCCAGCCGGGTGAACAGGACGGCCAGCTCCTGCTCGGACACCGGCCCGTCGCCAGATTCGAAGTCGGCCAGCAGCGAGCGCAGCTGCAGATCTGCCACCGGCGCTAATGGTGACGTGGGGTATTGGAACTGTCCGAATGCCTGCCTCACCATCCGTGGCCGGGACGTGCTCGGCGACTGTCGATCATGACTACCACTGGTCGCAGTACTCGATGTGGATCTCGCGGGCGTCGCCAAGGATGCCGTCATTCGAGTGGAGCTCGGTGCAGAAGTACGGATAGCTGGGGTGGACCGGAACATAGTTCGGTCCGTTGCGGGCGACATCAAGGAAGTGCCGAGCGGTCTCTCGGAACACCTTCGCGCTGCCGGTCATGAACAGTGTCTCGGTATGAAGGTGCTGGTGAAATAGGTCGCGGTTCTCCCGGTAGTGACGTGCTGCCCAGTCGACTGCGGCGTCGTCGACAGGGTCTGTGTCGGGCAAATTCACGGTCTGGGGACGGCCGGCGCCGAGTCGACTCCTCACCTGCTTCCAGGAGGAGGGGGCGAACTGCAGTGAATGGTGCAGGAGCACGAGGTCGAGCTGGAAGCCGACGTCGTCCGGTACTTCTCTGACTGGCGGGCGGTTTGCCCGCATTGGCAGGTGAATCAGCGAACGAGGCGAGCGTGCGGCGAGCATCCACAATCCGGCGATGCGTCGGGCGGCGTCCTGGTCGAGATAGACGTCCAGGTGCCGATCGTGGTCGATGAGTACTGCATGGCTCAGAGGCTGCGCAGGCCGGATGACTCTGAACTCGTCGGCTCCCAAGCGGGCCTGGTGGATTACGACCGGCAGTTTCATCGGTTCTCCGTTGCGGTGCGTCGGCTGACTTCGTTGGCATATGTGGCCCAGTCGCCCGCGGAGAGACGTTGCCAGGCGACGGCGACGTCGGTGTGGATGCCCAGGGTGCGGGCGAGGATCGCGGCCGGGATCTCGGTGGCGAGCTGGAAGAGAGCGGTGCTGCGGGCCTGGTTGGGCCGGATCCCGAGCTGGTTCAGCCGCTGGGTCAGCTGTGTGGTGCTGATCGGCCGTCCGGGCTGGCCGCCGGGGAAGAGCCATGGAGACGGGGTCAAGGCCCCGATGGTCGCGTGACCCTTGCGGTTCGCGGCAACCACGCGGGCCAGTGCGGCGACAGGCTCGGGCAGCTGAACGGGGGCATCGCCGAGACGGAGATGTACTTCCTGAGCGCCGACCTCGACGTCCTCGATGGTCAGTTGACCGTGGCCGCGCTGACGTGCGGCTCCACCGAGGGCAGCACCGCACCCTGCCCCTTGCGCCCCGACGGCGGCAGCTGCAGCCAGACGACGTACTCACCCGGATCCTCCAGACGGACCTCACGCCAGTCCAGTCCTCGATGAGCCAGGAACGTCCAGTAGTCCTTGAGGTCGTAGGCGTACGCCCTGACGGTGTTCGGCGATCTGTCGACGTCCGTCAGATGGGCCAGGTAGCGCTCGATCGGCTCCACGGGGACGTCGTCGTCCCCGAGCTCGTCACGCGGCCGGGGGCCGCTGAGGTAGGTGTGCACCTCTGGCGACGCCAGCAGCTCGATGAACGCCGCACGGTCCCGGGCCTCGGGCTCACGGAGCACGAGCCGCTCGGTCCGTATCGGTGCAGGAGGCCAGGCGACGTTTCCAAGATCAGTCATGGCGGGCTACCTCTTCTCAGGCGCCGTAGCGGCGCTGTCGGGCGGCGTACGCGCGTACGGCACGCAGGAAGTCGACCTCACGGAACGCCGGCCAATACGCCTCACAGAAGTACAGCTCCGAGTAAGCACTCTGCCACAGCAGGAAGTTCGACATGCGCTGCTCTCCGCTGGTGCGGATGACGAGGTCTGGGTCCGGCTGGCCGGCGGTGTACAGGTGGCGGGCGATGTCGTCCGTGGTCAGGTGGACGGCGAGGTCCCGCATCGACCTGTCGGTCTCCGCCTGCTCGTACAGCAGATCCCGCATGGCGTCCACGAGTTCCTGGCGGCCGCCGTAGCCGACGGCGAGGGTTACGTGCGCCCCGGTGGGGCACTCCCGCGTGGCCTCGACCGCCTCTTTGAGGGCGCGGGCAGTGGTGTCGGGCAGCGTGTCGAGAGCTCCGGCGATATGTACCTGCCAGCGCGGCAGCGGCCTGGCGAGATGCCGGGTCAGGACTTCCTCGATCACCTGCATCAGGAAGGCGACCTCGGCGTCACCGCGCCGTTGGAGATTCTCTGCGGAGCAGACGAACACAGTGACGTGCCTGATCTGGAGGGCCTCGCACCAGGACAGCACGTTCTCTACGTGCTCGGCACCGTACTTATGGCCGAGGCTCGGGTTCCCGATGCCTCGCTGGCGCGCCCAGCGGCGGTTGCCATCCATGATCAGGCCGATGTGCCTGGGCAACTGCCCGCCCTGGAGTTGTCGGCGAAGCCGGCGGGCGTACAGGGCGTAGAGGGGGTCAGTGACGCGCAACATCGAAGCCTTTCGAGTCGGGGTCGACAGCCGCTGGCCAGCCGCAGCGTGCATACTACGGAGTAATAGCACGCATCGCGTGTCATTGGGGAACCCGCCGTCCACTGCCCGGGAGTGCCAGTGCGTACCAACGACGCCCAGATGCTTGTCCTGTCTGCGCTGGCGGACGGTCCACTGCACGGCTATGCCGTCAACACCGCAATCGAGCGGATGACCGGCGAGAGACTCGGCCGCGGCAGCCTGTCCAGCGCGCTGACACGGCTGCGTGGCAAGGGATTGATCGAGTATCTGGACGGAGAAGGCAGGCGACGCCCGATGCGCCTGACCTTTGCCGGCCGCGAGATGCTCAAAGGCGAAATCGAAGCCCTTGCTCATGTCGCGGGGCGCATCTTCGAGACCGTGGTCCCCGACAAGATCGCTTACCAGGATCGGCTCGCCACCACCGATCTCGCGCACTCCTACAAGCAGGCCGTACTCGACGAGCTGGCCATCCAGCCAGGCCACCTTGTCCTGGACCTGGGCTGCGGCCCGGGCACCGACCTCGGGGCGCTGGCACGCGCAGCAGCACCCGCAGGGATGGTTCTAGGAGTCGACTCCGCCCCTCAGATGATCCGGCAGGCGCTGACTCGCATCGCCGACCTGCCACACGCTGATGTGCTGATGGCCGATGTGCACGCGCTGCCGCTTCCCCCGTGTTCTGCGGATCGGGTGCGCACCGACCGCGTGCTCCAACACGTTGCCGACGTCCCTGGGGTTCTGGCGGAGGCCCGGCGGGTCCTGCGCCCAGGCGGTCGACTCGTCATGGCCGAGCCCGACTGGGACTCGCTCGTCGTCGACCACCCGGACCTGGACGTCGCCCGGGCGTACACCCGCCATATCACCGACCGGATCGTGCGCAATGCCGTCGTCGGGCGGCAACTGCCTCGACTGGCCGAGCAAGCAGGATTCGCCGTCACGTCAGTCGTCCCGGTCACCTCGGTCTTTCGCGAAGTCCGTGCCGCCGACCGGGTTCTCGGTCTCCAACGCAACACCGAGCGCGCCGTGGCTGCCGGCTATCTCACCCGTCGGCAGGCCGACGGGTGGCTGGACCACCTCGTACGGAGTCCGTTCTTTGCTTCGGTGACGCTCTATGTGGTCACGGCGGAGGCCCCCGCGCAGATCTAACCCGCCTCGGCGCTTCTGGTCGCCTCCGCGCGCCTGTCACGCGACGCACGCTGCCCCGGAATGGTCACCTTGGCCAGGTCGAGCCGGTTGCTCCTATCGAGCTCGAACCGACCGTGGGGGTTGGACCCGGGGGAGTCCGGCGGTACGGCGGTGGTCCGCAGGACGTGGATGCGCATCGAGAAGGCCGGAGGTGCCGCGGCGTGAGCACCCCCATCAATCTCGACGCCGTCCGCCACACCATGGTGACCACCGTGATGGTCGATACCGTACGGATCAGCAGGCCGACCGGCACCCCCGTCCTGGACGTCGAAACCGGGCTGGTGGGGCCCACGCCGACGGCCAAGGTGTGGGAGGGCAGCGGCGCGGTCCTCTCCGCCCACGGCCTCGCCGCCGTGGAGCACCTGGTCGGCGGCCGGTGGCTGGAGGACAACGCCTCCTGGTACGGACTCGTCAGCCCGCTGTCCGCGCCGCTCCCGCAGCGCGGCGACCTGGTGACCGTCGTCGCCGCGAAGGAACCGACAGCAGGCACGGTCGGCCGGACCTGGCAGGCCCTCGATCCGGGGGAGGCCAGCACCGTGGAAGTCGCACGGATCACCCGCCTCGACGAAGTCGTTTTGCTCTGACCAGTGCAGGCGCAGCCGCGGTGCTGGTGGGGTCAGTCCGGTGAACGGCCCCACCAGACGCCGTCCTTGTAGTGTCAGCTGCCGAGGCTCTCGGCGACGTGGATGAGTTCCGCGTCCGAGAGCCGTGGTGGGGCGCCGGTGGCGACAATGAAGGTGTAGGTCCCGTCCGACCACGTCAGCGAACGGGGGCCGCCGTTGGGGTCCGGTTGCGTGATGGTCGCGGGGTGACCCTTGACTGTGGCGGCCCGGCCGTCCGGTGGCGTGCTGTTCCGGAGGGTCTGGCTGATGATCAGGTGCCCGTGTACGTCGGGCCCCGTGCCCAGCTGGTACCCGATGGCCCAGGCGGGGGTGTCGGTCGGTAGTGAGGCCACGCCGGGCACGTCGACCATCTCGCCTGCGGGGGAGGGGTAGTAGTTCTCCGGCAGGAACGCGGGCCGGAGGAGGTTGCGCTCGTCGAAGTGGATGGCGGGCTTGCCGGTGACGTCGTTCAGCGTCTTGGAACCGAGCGGCTTGTTCAGGTGGGTGGTGATCTGTCCGTAGCCGCCAGGGTCGCAGAAGCCCGGGGGGACCGTGTGCCGCAGGGAGACCTTCACCGCGTTGCTGGACTCGCGTACCACGAGCTTGGGTTGCTTCTCGCAGCCCCAGCCGATGCTGAGTGTCAGGGTCTGGCCGTCGGAGCTGACCAGCAGCGGGTAGCCGGCCACGGGGCCTTCGTGGACCTTCGTTTCCGTGCCCTGGTTCATCCATGTGTTGATCGCGAAGCCGCCACCGAGAACGGCTATGGCGGCTACGGCGGCCAAGCGGTTCCGTCGTCCGCGCTTCGACATCTGACGGACGGTACCTTGCGTCACGAGCCCTCCCCGGCGGTCGCGGCCATGCTTGCGGCACGGCGTGCGCGAAGTCAAGCGAGGCAGGAAGCGGTACGTACAGGGCAAGTCGCTCAAATGCATCCTGTTCAATTGCCAAGAAATGGCAAAGCCTTGACGGTTGTGCCCGGAAAGGTCTCAAGAGGGTTCTTCCGGGGCTTTTATCTGTGGGGTGCGGGGCGTCGGCTTCGCGCTTTCGGACCTGCCGACCCTGGATGCGCCGGTTCCGGCCGCCACCACGGCCTGAGGCGGCGGGCGATGACGACGACGATAGTTGAGCCGCCGGTGCAGGCGGTGGCCCGGGACGCGCACTGGCGGGCCACGATGGCCCGGCTCCGGGCCCGGGCCCTGCCGGATCGGACCGTTTTCATCTGTGACGACGCCGACGCCATCCTCGCCCGCGCCCCTCAGGCGCCCCCCAGTGACCCTTCGCACCCCGGGTGCATCCGACGCGCCCTTGCGCGCTACCTGCCGGCAAGTGTTAATACGCCGTAAATTTGATTGATCGTCACATTTCCGGGCGATCCCGGCCCGGCCCGCCTTCGTCGATCGGTGCTGACATGCGGCGAATCTCCTCCTGTACGCGAATACTCCGGCTCGGGCTCACCGGCTGCCTCCTGGCGGCCGCCACCGGCTCCGGCACCTGCACAGCGGTCGCCATACCGGCCGGTCCGCCACCGCACGGCGGGTGGTCGCACGGCGGGTGGTCGCACGGCGGGTCGTCGCCGGAGCAGAGGGTCGAAGCGCTCCTCGGCCAGCTGACCACCGACGAGAAGGCGACGCTGCTGCAGGGGATCTCCGCGCCGAACGGGGTGTACTCGGTGGGCTACGTCCGGGGCGTGCCACGGCTGGGGATCCCGCCGCTGCTGCTGTCCGACGGCCCGGCCGGCATCCGGGACGGGCAGCCGGCGACGGCGCTGCCGGCGCCGGTGTCGCTGGCCGCCGCCTTCGACCCGGGGCTCGCCACCGGTTACGGCGCGGTGCTGGGCCGCGAGGCCCGGGCGCGCGGCTACCAGGTGCTGTACGCGCCGATGGTGAACCTCGTGCGCGTGCCGCAGGGCGGGCGGAACTTCGAGACGCTGGGTGAGGACCCGTTCCTCGCCGGGCGGGTCGCGGCGGCCGAGGTCCGCGGCATCCAGGCGCAGGGGGTCGCGGCGCAGGTGAAGCACTTCGCGGCGAACAACCAGGAGAACAACCGGCAGTCGTACAGCTCGGAGGTGGACGAGCGGACGCTGGCGGAGATCGAGCTGCCCGCCTTCCGGGCGGCCGTCCGGGACGGCCGGGCCTGGTCGGCGATGTGCGGCTACAACCCGGTCAACGGCATCTGGGCGTGCGAGAACTTCCCGCTGCTGCGGGACGTGCTGAAGGGCCGGTGGGGGTTCGACGGGGTGGTCGGCTCCGACTACCCGGCCACCCACTCCTCGGTGAACGCCGCGGCGGGCGGGCTGGACCAGGAGTTCGGCGGTACGACGTACTTCGCCGACCTGACCGCCGCCGTGGCCGGCGGACGGCTCGCCCCGGCCGTCCTGGACGACCAGGTGCGGCGGGTGCTGCGGCTGATGGTCCGGACCGGGGCGCTGGACGGCGGTCAGCCGCCCGCCGCCGACCCGGCCGCCGGCGCGCGCGACGCCCGGGCGGCGGCCGCCGCCGGGACGGTGCTGCTGCGCAACCAGGGGGCGGTGCTGCCGCTGGACGCCGCCCACCTGTCGTCCGTCGCGGTGATCGGCCCGTGGGCGGACCGCGCGTACACCGGCGGCTACGGTTCCTCGCACGTCGCCCCGTACCCCGAGCAGGTCGTGACGCCGCGTCAGGGAATCGCCGCCCGGGCCGGTGCGGGCGTCTCGGTGCGCTACCACCCGGGCGACGACGCGAACGCGGCGGCCTCGGTGGCCGCCGGGGCGGACGTCGCGGTGGTGGTGGTCGGCGACGAGGAGACCGAGGGCGCGGACCGCGGCTCGCTGGACCTCGCCCCGGCGGACGACGCGCTGATCCGCGCCGTCGCCCGCGCCAACCCGCGGACGGTGGTGGTGCTCAACACCGGCGGGCCGGTCACCATGCCGTGGCTGGACGCGGTGCCGGCGGTGGTCGAGGCCTGGTACCCGGGTGAGCAGAGCGGCACCGCGCTCGCCGACGTGCTGTTCGGCGACGCCGATCCGGCGGGGCGACTGCCCGTCACCTTCCCGACCTCGGCGGCGGCCACGCCGATCCGGGACGCCTCCCAGTACCCCGGCACGGACGGCGCCTACCACTACACCGAGCAGCTCGCGGTCGGGTACCGCTGGTACGACGCGACCGGCACCGCCCCGTTGTTCCCCTTCGGCCACGGCCTCTCGTACACCACCTTCGGCTACGGCAACCTCACCGTGACCGGCCCGGACGCGGCCGGGCGGGTGCGGGTCGGCTTCGACCTCGCCAACCAGGGCACCCGGACCGGCACCGAGGTGCCGCAGCTGTACGTCTCCTTCCCCTCCTCGGCCGGCGAGCCGCCGCAGCAGCTCAAGGCCTTCGACAAGGTCACGCTGGCGCCCGGCCGGTCGACGCACGTGGAACTGCCGCTGGACCGCTCCTCCTTCGCGGTCTGGGATCCCGGCGCGCACGGCTGGCAGGTGCCCGGCGGGCGGTACGGCCTCATGGTCGGCTCCTCCTCGCGCGCGCCGAGACTGCAGGGTGCGGTGGACGTCCCGGCCTCGCCGGCCGTCTCCGCCTGGTCCGGGCGGATCGCCGGCGCCGACGGGTCCTGTCTGGACGCGGAGGCCGCCGCCGCGGACGGCCACGAGGCGGTACGGCTGGCAGGCTGCGCGGGCACGGCGGCCCAGGACGCCACGGTCGGCTCGGACGGCACCGTCCGCGCCCTCGACGGCTGCCTGACTCCGGCCGGCCCGGACGACGGCGCCGCCGTCCGGCTGCGGGACTGCACCGCAGGCGCCGACCAGGTGTGGAGCCCGCGCCCGGACTCCTCGATCCTCCACCCGGCCTCCGGCCGCTGCCTCGCGGCCGCCGACGGCCGGCTGCTGCTGCGGACCTGCTCGGGGGGCGCCGAACAGCGCTGGGCCACCCCCCGCCCGAGCGGCCGGGTGACCGGCATCGCCGGGCAGTGCGTGGATCTGAACCGCGCCGACACGGTCAACGGCACCGCCGTCGAGCTCTACCACTGCAACTCCACCGGTGCCCAGGACTGGACCGTGGGGCAGGACGAGTCCCTGCGGGCCCTCGGCAAGTGCCTGGACGTCACCAACGGCTGGACCGCCGCCGGAACGCCCGCCCAGCTCTACGACTGCAACGGCACCGGCGCCCAGCACTGGCAACCACGCCCGGACGGCACACTCCTCAACCCGGCCTCCGGTCGCTGCCTCGACGCCCGCGACGGCAGCGGCGCCGACTGGACCAGGCTGCAGATCTGGGACTGCCACGGCGGCCCCAACCAGCGCTGGACCCTGCCCGCCTGACGCCTGACGCCTGACGCCTGACGCCTGACGCCTGACGCCTGCCCGCCTGACGCCCGCCGTCGGCCGATGGCCGATGGCCGACGGCGGGCGGGCGGGCGGATGGCGGGCAGGCACCCGTTCCTGCGCCTCATCCTGACCGGCGAGGAGCTGATCCCGACCGACGCCGGCCTCGGCGACCCGTCGCGCCGGCCCACCCGCCACCCCGCGGCCGTCGTCTCCGCAGCGCCCCCGGCCCGGTCGTCCGGCCGGTGACCTGCTGATTCGCGTCAGAGCAGCCGTGCTCCCGGCTTGACCTCCCGGTCCGGGCCGATCAGGACCACGTCGCCGCCGCCCTCGCCCGGCACCCCGAGGACGAGGACCTCGGACATGAAGTCCGCGACCTGCCGGGGCGGGAGGTTCACCACGGCCATCACCAGGCGGCCCTCAAGGTCGTCGAGCGCGTACAGGTCGGTGATCTGGGCGCTGGACTTCCGTACGCCCAGCTCACCGAAGTCGATCCACAGTTTGTACGCGGGCCGGCGGGCGCGCGGGAACGCCTCGGCGCGGACGATCCGGCCCGCACGGATGTCGACGTCCAGGAAGTCGGTGATCGTGATCCCGTCCGCCGCCATCAGACCCGCGCCGGGGGAAGCAGCCCGGCCGACATCGGCAGGGAGGAGTGGCAGACGAGGGAGTCGTGCGGGTGGGAGATGTGGCCCTCCAGGGCAGGCTTCCGGGTGAAGAAGATCAGCATGTCCCGGGTGGACGCCTGCTGCGGGTCGGCGGCAACCACCGGGGAGAGGCTGTGCTTCCGCTCGTGGTCGACGACCAGCATGGTGTCGAGGAAGTGGCGGTGCTGGTGGCGGCCCACGACGAGCTCCGGGTCGACCTCGTCCCAGCGGACCGCGTTGATCTGCCGCATGTCGTGGAGGAAGGTGATCGCGCTGTCGGCGGTCATGTTCTCACTGCCGAGCAGGGTGGTCATGGTGTGGTCCACGCCGTCGCTGTGCACCCCTTCGAGGGCGGGCTCGCCGACGAGTTCGGGCGTGGTGACGGTCCGCAGGTTGAACAGGGTGCACACCCAGCCGGGGTAGTCGTAGTCCAGCTTCGGGCGGTGCGCGATCTCCACGTCCTGGACCATGAACGCCTTGAACAGGAGCAGCCCCTGGAAGGCCCGGTTCAGCTGGAGGTCGTCACCGACCTCCGCGAACTCGCGCGTCTGTCCGGAGTCATGACGTACGAAGTCCTCGCCGGCCGACAGCACGAACGGCTGGAACTCGCCCCGGTCGACCGTCCCGTTCTTCACGTCGAAGTGGAAACGGCCGTTCTTCGACTTGCGGAAGGGGAGGGTGGGATCGTCCGGCAGGTCGTCACTCACCCGCTGAAGCTGGGCCAGGTCGGCGTCGGTGGCGCCGAGCCCCTTCAGCAGGCCGGCCATGTGCTCGCCGGGGACGAAGGCCGAACGCTGCTCGACGTACTCCTTCTTGATCCGGGTCAGGTCGGATATGACCAGGTCAAGGTCGTTGGTGCTCATGGGATGGATACTCCGTTTCGGTTCAGGGGACGACTCCCCGCGGGATCCTTCGGATCCTTCCGCGGTGGAGAGGAACGGCACGGCACACGGCAACAGCACGGTGCCGAGGACGACGGCCGCGTTCAGCCGCTCGCGGAGCAGGGTGCCGACGGATTCGGCGGCGAGCGCGGCGGTACCGGGGGTCAGGGGGCGGTGAGCTTCACAGTGCGGGATCTCTCTCGTGTCATGGGTGACGTCCGCTCTGGGGCGGAACCGATCGCCTACGACGAGAAGAGCCTATGGACCGCTGATCAACGATCAGTCAACAAACGATCTACGTGCGCGCCGGGTCTGGTTCAAAGTCTCGGCGGTTCCGCGAACCCGCAGATCGCGGACGATTGACGATCCGTCACGGAGATCCTCCCCGTACGCAGCGAAACTCCGACGATCAAGGTGGCCTCCCAGCCGCCCGAGCCGCGGGAATCCCTCATTCATCACGGTCTCTCGAACGCCGTTCGCGGTCAGTTCGTGTAGCGGAGGTCGATGACCCGGTGGGTCGCCTCGGTGGTGTCGCGTGGTCGATGTCGCAGGGGGCGGGTCTTGCCCTGCGGGGTGCCCCAACGGTGCTGACGCAATGTCGGTTCCTCTCGGGTGGACGTCGGTGGGCAGGCCGGGCGGTCGTGGCCGCGGCCTGCCCGTGTTGATCATCCCCACCGACTGTCGAGCTATGAGATCAATTTCCGCCATCCTCCCCAAGGGCGGTCTGATGAACGCCGATCGCCCGGCCCAAGGGGCAGGGCGATGAGGCGAACTCCCGTTTGACCGTTCACTCGTAGTGGTGCTGATCCCGGCCCTGACTGCGCGGTGGCGCCCTTTGACGCGTCTCAGCTGGTCACAGTCGGGGGCTCCCTCTGATGGACCGGCCTCCGATGGACCGGCTGCGGATCCGGGACTGCCACGGCGGCCCCGACCGGCGCTGGACCCTGCCCGTCTGACCCCCGCCGCCGGCCGGGTGCCGGGCGGCGGGCACCCGGGGTGGGCGGTCGGTGCGTCAGCGGGGCCGGGTGGCGTCGCGGGCGCAGCGGAAGCCGGCGTGGCCGCTGGAGCTGTCGGGGGTGTTGGAGCTCCGGGCGGCGACGCGGTAGCGGTTGCAGTAGGACTTGTGGCACAGGTGGGAGCCGCCGCGGATGACCTTGGCGGTTCCGGTGGCGGGGCCGGTGGGGTTGGCGGGGGGAGGGGAGGTGGGGTGGTCGGTGGCCCACCAGTCGGCGCACCACTCCCAGACGTTGCCGGACGTGTTGTACAGGCCGAATCCGTTGGGGTCGAAGGCGCGGGCGGGAGCGGTGGCGCGGTAGCCGTCCGTGGCCGTGTTCTTCGCGGGGAAGGTGCCGCGCCAGATGTTGCAGCGGTGGGTGCCGCCGGGGTCGAGTTCGTCGCCCCAGGGGTAGCGGGCCTGTTCGAGTCCGCCGCGGGCCGCGTACTCCCACTCCGCTTCGGTGGGCAGGCGCTTGCCGGCCCAGGAGGCGTAGGCGCGGGCGTCGTTCCACGAGACGTGGACGACGGGGTGGTCGCCGCGGTCGGCGACCGTGCTGCCCGCGCCCTCGGGCCGGTCCCAGGCGGCCGCGGTCACCGCGCACCACCAGGGGGTTCGCTCCACCCGCACGGCGGTGCGCCGCAGGGCGGCCGGGAGGAACCCGGCGAAGACGTAGGACCAGCCCAGGCGCTCGGCGTCGGTGCGGTAGCCGGTGTCGGCGGCGAACGCGGCGAACTGCTCGTTGGTGACCGCGCAGGCGTCGATGAGGAACGGGTCCAGCCGGACCTGCCGCACGGGTCCTTCGCCGTCGTCCGGGAAGCCTTCGGAGTCGTCGGCGCCCATCAGGAACGTGCCGCCGGGCAGGAGGACCATGCCGTCCGCGGGTCCGTCGGGACGTGGGGTCGGGGGCGGGGCCGGGGCCGCGAGGTCGGGCGGGCGGAGCGCGCCGGGGCCTCGTGAGGGCGTGCAGCAGGGCGCCGAGGGCAGGTGCATGGGTTCCTCCGGGAGTGGATCCGGCCGGCCGGGTACGGCGGGTCGGTTACGGCGGGCCCGGCCGGCCGGGTACGGCGGGCCGCGTCAGACCAGGGCCGCCTGGCGCCTGAGGTCGAGCTCCTGTTGCACCCGCTGCACGTCGTTGGCGTAGGGCAGGTGAAGGAGGGTCAGGAAGGCGCCGTTGACGAGCATGAGGACCACCAGGACCGCCAGGAACACCGGGCGCAGTCCGAGCGTCTGGCCGAGGAAGCCGGCGCCCAGGCCGAAGGCGGCCCAGGCGATGGCCTCGAAGACCGAGACGTAGATCGTGAAGGCGGTGGCCCGCAGTTCGGGCGGGGTGACCGCCATGACCATCGGACGGTTGAGGCCGGGGTTGACGCCCTGGGTGACGCCCATGAGGCAGAAGAGCAGGGCGTAGGCGCCGATGCCGCGGTAGTGGACCTGGGTGCCCAGGAAGGCGAGGACGGCGAAGGCGACCTGGGCGCCCTGGAGGGCGCCGGGGAGCCCGTGGCGGGGGCTGCGGCGGGCGGCCCAGTCGGCGAGGAAGCCGCCCAGCAGGGTGCCCAGCAGGTATCCGATGCCCATCGGCATCAGGACGACGGCGGCTCGCTGGGTGGTGAAGCCGAACACGTCCACGAGGTAGACGACGGCGAACGAGGAGAGCAGCAGGTGTCCGGAGAGCAGTCGTGACACCAGGAGGATCGCGAAGCTGGGGATCTTGACCAATGAGAGGACGGTGGCCAGGTCGATCTTCCTCCGGGGCGCGCGGGTGGCCTGGTCGAGGTCGGCGAGCTGCCGCTCGGCCGCGCCGCGGCCGGGGTCGCGGAAGCAGAGCAGCAGCACCACGCCGAAGAGGATGTTCAGGGCGCCGACGCCCCACAGGCCCCAGCGCCAGCCGTCGTGCACTCCCGCCAACTGCCCGATGAGCGGGCCGAGCACCGAGCCGACCAGTGCGAGCGCACCGTAGAGGGCGCCGACGGCGCGGCCGCGCGACGGGGCGTCGAACAGGTCGCCGATGATCTCGGAGACCAGCGGGTGGGCGGCCGCGTAGCCGGCCGCGAGGACCGTGACGAAGAGCAGCAGCTCGGCGAAGTCTCCGGAGAAGCCGGCGGCGATCCCCCAGGCCCCCCACAGGCCGGTGGACAGGACCAGCACGCTCTTGCGGGACCAGCGCCGCGCCGCCCACACCCACAGCGGGGCCGCGAGCACGCCGACCAGCTTGCCGGCGGCGGTCAGGATGCCGAGCGCGCCGAGCGTGAGGCCGAGGGCCTCTCTGATGACCGGGAACAGGCCGGTGACCAGGCCGGCTTCGGTGCCGTCGACCAGCATGGCGCCGCCGAGGACCGAGAGCTGGGCCCAGCGGCCCCTGACGGGGGGTGGGCCGGTTCGCGTGGCGGGTCCGGAGGCGTTCTCGATAAGGTCGGACATGCGCGACTCCACTCTTCGCATCGTTCGTCACAGGGGCAGTGCGGGGGAGCGGGGATGTGCTCGCCGGTGACGGGGTTGCCGCCCCGTCACCGGCAGGTCGTGCGCCGGCCGGTCAGAGCGCGGCGAGTTCCTCGGCCACCCGGCGCAGGGCCGAGACGTCGGTGAGCCCGCCGGCCAGGGCGGCGACGTCGATCAGCGGCGTCGGGCCGAGGAACTGCAGGAACTCGGAGTCGACGATCCCGGGCAGGTGCCGGCGCATCACCTCCACGGCGACCGGGTCGGAGATCAGGGCGAACACCGGGGTCCGCAGCGAGAAGCGTCCCGAGGGGTAGTCCTCCGGGCGGGGCAGCGGCTCGGCGGCCCTGTCGGCCTGCTCGTGCTGGGCGCGGACCAGCAGGTGCTCCGCGCCGACCGGGCCCTCGCCCGGCAGGCCGAGGCGCTCGTACTGGCTCGGCGGTGCGTCGTTCGCGCGCATCAGGTCCACCAGCAGGGTCGCCATCCGCAGTTCGGCCGCGTCGTCGACGAGCGGGGTGCGCTGCTCGGGGTCGTTCTCCAGGTCGAACAGCAGGGTGCCGTGCCGGTGGGGGTTGATGAAGGTGCGGCCCGGGACGCGCAGCGTGCGCACGCCCTTGGTGAAGGTGAACGGCTCCGCCAGCCGGAGGTCCGCCAGCTCGGCGGGGGAGAACCGCCCGCGCATGTGGGTGGGCATCAGCGTGTGCTCCAGCAGCGGTGCGTTGTGCACCGTGGCGGGGGCGCGCATGTAGACGTACCGGCCGTCGGTGACGTTGACGTGGCCGCCGTGGGCGCCGAACAGGGCCGCCTCGCGCAGAGGGGTGTCCTCGGCCACCGGCAGCGGGTGGCCCTGCATGTCCGCGGGGCGCTCGATGCCGAAGTACTCCAGCAGCGTCGGTGCGAGGTCGATCGTCTGCGCCAGGGCCTGGCGCCGCTCCCCGGCCTTGCCGGCCCGCGGGTCCCAGACGAACAGCGGCAGGTGGACCAGTTCGTCGTACCAGGGCTGGACGGTCTTGCCCCACCAGCCCTTCTCGCCGAGCAGCAGTCCGTGGTCGGTGTTGACGATCAGCAGGGTGTCGTCCCACAGGTGCTGCTCGTCCATCAGGTCCAGCACCCGCCCGAGGGAGTGGTCGCACATCGACAGCAGGGCCGCGTACTCCAGGCGGGCGTGTTCGACCTGGCCGGGGGTCTCCACCACCCGCTTGTAGTCGGGCCAGTCGAAGTGCGGGCCGTCGTAGTCGTGCGGGTAGAGGTCCTTGAACCGCTGGTGGGAGAAGAACGGCTCGTGCGGGTCGAAGGTCTCGATCTGCACGAACCACCGGTCCGCGTCCCGGTTGGTGCGCAGGAACTCCAGGCCGGCGTCGAAGGTCAGCGTCTGCGGGTGCCGGTCCTCGGTGGCCAGGTGCGGGCGGTTCACCCAGTCCTGTCGGTAGGACTCGAACCGCAGCTTCTTCAGGTCCTCCGGGATCTCCGGGTCGGCGACCTGGCCCTTCCACGGGTCGCCTTCCTGGCCGCGGAAGAACTCCCAGGTGTTGTACCGGCCGTGGTAGGTGGCGCCGCCGTCCTCCCAGTAGTGCGGGTGGTCGCTGACCAGGTGGGTGTACACCCCGTTCTGCTTGAGCAGTTCGGGCATGGAGTCGTCGAACGGCTCCAGCGGGCCCCAGCTGCGGTGCAGGAAGTTGTACCGACCGGTGTGGATCTCACGGCGGGCTGGCATGCACGGCATCGACCCCGCGTAGGCGTTGTCGAACGTGACCGTCCGCTCGGCCAGCCGCGCGAAGTTCGGCGCGTGCGTCCAGTCCCCGCCGTAGGGCGGCAGCATGTGCCGGTTGAGGCTGTCGAACATCACCATGATCGCCTTCATGAGGCGCTCCCCTCTCCGGCCGGTGGCGTCCTCTGCCCCGGCTGCCACTGTTCAAGGCGCTGGAGCATGTGCTCCAGCCAGGCCACCCACGCGTCCATGGCGCCGGCGCCGTACCGGTGCAGTTCCTCGTAGACCTCGCGGGCCAGCTCCTGGTCCAGCTCGGGCAGCGGGTCCTCGAAGCGGACCGTGCGGTCGCGGGGCCGGTTGCGGGCGATCTGCTCGCGCCGGTGGTCCAGTTCGGTACGGATCAGGCGGATCGCCGCCGTGCGGTCCAGGACCGCGGCGAAGGCGAAGCGGGACAGGAAGTCCGCGTCCTGGAACCGGCTGGGCGGCTCGTACGGGGAGTGCACCCAGTCCAACAGCGCCTCCCGCCCGACGGGTGTGAGCCGGTACACCTTCGCGTCGGGACGCCCCTCGCGCGGATCGACCTCGAACGCCACCCAGCCGTCGGCCACCATCCGCCCCAGCAGGCGGTAGATCTGGCTGTGGTGAGCCCTCGAACGGAGGAACTGGCCCTCCGTCTCGACCCACTTGCGCAGGTCGTACCCGCTGAGCGGACGGCCGGCCAGCAGGGCGAGCAGGACGTACTCGAACTGCATCGAGCCCCCTATGTGTGGAATCACTTATGTGCTCAGTGTTCTATCCACAGCCGCCAGGGCCGTCAACGCACCGGACGGCGACTTATCGGACCGTTCACGCGGGGTTCACGGTGATTCACGGCTCCGCAGCACCCGGGCGGGTGCCGTGGGTCCGGCCTTCCGGCCTGAGCCGCGGAGCTCGTGAGTCGCCGTCGGGCTCGTGAGTCGCCGTCGGGCTCGTGTGACGTCGAGGTGCGGTGCCCGGGACGCGGTCAGGTGTGCTGGGCGAGGAAGTCCGCGAGCTCCTTGTCGTACCGGGCGGGGTCGGCGTTCCAGGAGCCGGTGTGGCCGGCCCCGGGGACGGTGACGAGTCGGACCTTGTCCGGCCAGTCGCGGGCGAACCGGGCGCTGCCGGCGTACGGGACGAGTGTGTCGGCGGTGCCGTGGAAGAGCAGCACGGGCTGTTCGGGGCCGCCGTTGCGCCGGTTCGCCGCCAGGGTGTCGACCTGGTCGAGGTCCACTCCGGCTTGGAACCGGATGAAGGGGGCCGTGAGGTCGGCGATGGGGAACGGGAGTCCGAGGCCGGTGGCGATCGTGTCGATGGCCGCCCGGTAGTCGAGTGCGGGTGAGTCGAGGACGACTGAGCGGACCGCGCTGGTGTCCTGGGCGCGCTGAAGGTAGTTCTCGACGATCGCGCCGCCCATGGAGAAGCCGTAGAGCACCACGCCGGAGGCTCCGTGGGCTTGGGCGTAGCGGACGGCGGCGTCGAGGTCGCGCCATTCCGTGTTGCCGAGTTGTCGGTTGCCGTTGGAGTCGCGGGGGGCGCCGGGGTCGTTGCGGTAGGTGATGTCGAGGATCGGGTAGCCGAGGTCGTGCAGTCCGGGCATCGTCCGCAGGCCCGCGCTGCGGCCGGCGCCGAGCCCGTGGACCTGGATGACCCAGGTGCTGCGCGAGCCCGGGAGGTACCAGGCGGGCATCGGGCCCAGGTCGCCGGGGTAGCTGACGTCCTGGTAGTCCAGCCCCACCGCTCGGCGCGGGTCCGAGTTCCATACGGTGACGATGATCTTCGCCTTGGCGCCGACGGCGGGTGGGGTGGTGGCCTGGAGTTCGCGGGTGACGGTCTTGCCGTCCGAGGCGAGGATGCGGCCGAGTTCTCCCGAGCGCCGCTGTGCGGATCCGCTGTCCTGCCAGACCAGGCCGTAGGTGCCGGTGTAGCGGCTCTCGTCGGTGGCGGGAAGGGTCACCGTCGCGGTTCCCACGGCGACGATGCGGGTGTTCAGCGGGGTGTCGTCGGTGGGGTGCAGCAGCTTGCCGGTCAGGAGCCACAGCGCGCCGGACGCCGCGGTGAGAGTGAGGACGAGCAGGCCCGTGACGGCGACGACGATGCGTCGGCGCAGGCGGGTGCGGTGGCTGGACGGTGGTGTCGTGGGGTGGTTGGACGGTGCTGTCGTGGGGTCGGTCATCGCCGGGGTCGGCTCCTGGTTCATGGCTGCTTCAGCGTGGTGGGGCCGGAGGCCAGGGTGAGGGCGAGTCCGGTCGGTGTGACGGTGAGCGAGACGGGCTTGAGGGACAGGGGGTAGTCGGCTTGTCGTTTCCGCGCGGTGAGCTTGGTGTTGATCTGGTCGAGCTGGGGGCCGGTGATCGTTCGGCCGAGGAACTGCAGGCTGGTGGCGGTGATGGTGACCCGGCCGTCGGCCAGGGCGGGCTTCAGCGTCAACTGGCCCATGCCACCCGGGCCCAGGGCGAGCAGGAGGGTGCCGGTGGCGGGGTCGGTCCGGGTGCTGCTGATGGGTACGCCCTGGCCCGAGTCGCGGATCGTTTCCGCCAGGGAGTCGGCAGGGATCGTGACGGTGGCCCGGACGTCGGACGCCGTCGCGGGCTCGGCCAGGTGGAGGTCGTCGAGCGTGATGCGGACCGAGGCGCCCGTGAGTGAGCCGAGGTGGGCGTCGTCCGCGCCGAGCGTGACGTGATCCAGGTGCCGGTCGAGGATCGCGAGCAGCGCCGGGCCGGCGCCGGTGTCGACCGTCACCCGGGTGTCGAGCGCCTTTCCCATGCGGTCGGCGATCCGGCTCTTCAGGACGTGCCGGGTGACGGCCTCGCCGCCCCCGGCGATGGCCAGCACGACGGCCACGGGCAGGACGACGGCGCGAGTGATCCGGCCGCGCCGGGTGGCCGGGCGGCGGAGACGGCCCAGCCGCGTGGTGGCGGTTCGGGCCGGTTCGGGACGGATGGTCATCATTGTCCTGCTGTCGTTGTCGGGGCGTCGGAGGGGGCGAGTGGCCCGGTGCGGTCCCGGCGGCGTCCTGCGATCGGCCGTTGTCCGGGGGACGGGGCGTGACCGGTGCGCGTCAGCAGCACGACGACCGCGACGATCAGGAGGGCCGCAACACAGACGCCGAGCAGCACGAGGGACCTGGAGCCCGTGAGCACGACTGCTCTCCCTTGTCCTGACCCCGCCGGTCGGTGAGGCCGGAAGCATCCTGTCGCCGTTGTGCAAGGCGAAGGTTCGGCCTGTGTTCGGGCCGTGTAAGGATCACCGTCGGTCAGCCGGACGGTGACGGCCCGCGGGTTAGCATCGGTGCAGTTCGAAGCCGTGGCACGCGCGACTGGCCAGGCAGCCGCGCGATGGGTGCCGCGGCGCAGACAGACTGCGGTGGCACCGAACAGATGACACAGAGCAAGGGCCTTGTGCTGGTGGTGGAGGACGAGCGCCACATCGCCGACCTCCAGCGCCTGTACCTCACCCGCGAGGGCTTCGGCGTCCACACCGAGGCCGACGGCACGGCCGGGTTGGCCGCCGTGGCACGGTTGCGGCCGGTGGCGATCGTTCTCGACATCGGGCTGCCCGGGCTGGACGGCACCGACTTCTGCCGTCGGCTGCGCGCCGCCGACGACTGGACGCCCGTCATCCTGGTCACCGCCCGGGACGAGGAGGCCGACCGGATCCTCGGCCTGGAGATCGGCGCCGACGACTACCTCACCAAACCGTTCTCGCCCCGCGAGCTGGTCGCCCGCGTCAAGGCGGTGCTGCGCCGCACCGCCGGCCCACCGGTCTCGGCCGTCCTGGGCACCACCCGGCTGCGCCTGGACACCGGTCGCCGCACGGTGCTTCGCGACGGTGAACCGCTGGAGCTGACCACCACCGAGTTCAACCTGCTCGCCCACCTGCTGGCCCGGCCCGGTCAGGTCTTCAGCCGCGAGCAGCTCCGCGCCCAGGTCTGGGGGCAGGCCGACTACGGCGACAGCCGGGTCGTCGACGTCTACGTCTCGCAGCTGCGCGCCAAGCTCGGCGACGCCAGCCCGATCCGCACCGTGCGGGGGATCGGCTACAGCGCCCGGGAGCCGGGCCGGTGAGGCGCCTGCGCGCGGGCTCGCTCACCGGCAGCCTGGTCCTGCTCGCCACCGTGGTGGCCGCCACGGCCGTGCTGCTGGCGGGGGTCGCGGCCTGGCAGACCGCCTTCTCCAACGCCGAGTCCCAGTACCGGGAGCGCCTGTCCCGGCAGGCCACCGTGCTCAGCCTCGCTCCCAACCTGTCCGTGCTGCTCCTCGACCAGACCCAGCGGCTGACCGGGGCCACCGGCGTCCTGGTCGCCGTCGTCGCCCCGGACGGACACGTGGACGGCCCTGCGGCGCAGGCCGTCACTCCAACCGACCGGGACGCGCTGCTCGCCGGACGGACGCTCTCCGCCACGGCCTCGCTCGGCGACCAGCGCGTACTCGTCCAAGGGCACCCGGCAGGCAACGGCGGCGCCGTTGTGCTGACCCAGCCGTTCACCGAGGTCGATGCGGCTGCCAGCCGGATGCGCGGCAGCCTGACGCTCCCCCTGGTCGCGGGCCTGGTCGGAGCCGCCCTCGCCGGAGCCCTGCTGGCCCGCCGCATCGCCCGCCCCCTGGTCGCGGCGGCCGGCGTCGCCCACCGACTCGCCGCAGGTGAACGCGGCCTGCGCTGCGAGGCCGACGGCCCCACCGAGGCCCGCGACGTCGCCCAGGCCCTGAACGCACTGGGCGCCGCCCTGGAACGCAGCGAACGACGCCAGCGCGACTTCCTGACCTCGATCTCCCACGAGATCCGCACCCCCCTCACCGCACTCCAGGGGTACGCCGAGGCCCTCACCGACGGGGTCGTCGAACCCGGGCAGCAGGCCCAGGTCGGCCAGATCCTCCTGACCGAGACCAAACGCCTGGACCGCTTCGTCTCCGACCTGCTCGAACTCGCACGCCTGGACGCCGACGACTTCCCCATCACCCGCGAACCCACCGACCTCGCCGTCCTCGTCCGTGAGACCGCGCAGGCCTGGGACCAGCGGGCCCGACAGAGCGAACTCCACCTGCGGGTGGAAACCGCCGGGGAACCCGTGATCACGGTCACCGACGGATTCCGGGTCCGCCAGCTGCTCGACGGCCTGATCGGCAACGCCGTGCGCGTCTCGCCGCCCGGCGCCCCCGTGGTACTGGCCCTGCGTCGAACGGACACCGGCGACACCGAGCTGCAGGTCCGCGACGGCGGGCCCGGCCTGACCGACGAGGACATCCGGGTCGCCTTCCAGCCCGGCGCCCTGCACTCCCGCTATGCGGGTGCCCGCCCCGGCGGCACCGGCCTCGGCCTGGCCATCACCCGTCGCCTCACCGACCGGCTCGGCGCCACCATCACCGTCCACGGCCACGGCCCCGAGGGCGGCGCCTGCTTCACCGTCACCCTCGGCACCATCCCGCCCGACGCGTAGCCGCTCGCGCGGCACCCCGGGCCAGGGCCGCGCGTGTCCGCGGCCGAGTTGCAGAAGGCACCGAAGGCGAGGCACGGCCCGTCGCCTCCTACGCGGCGGAGCCGGGGACGCTTCGGGACGGCCTGTTCGCATCGCTGCGGTCGAGCCTGCCGAATCCGGTGCTTCCGCGGCGATGGGTACGGCTGCCGAGCTCCCCCGGAACGGGAACGGGAACGGCAAGGTCGACCACCGCTCGCTCCACCAGCCGTCCGGGTAGCGGGGGGTAGCGGGGGCGGAAGCGCGCGGCCGTCAGGTCGTGATACCGCCGTGAGTCCGCTCATCGGCAGGCGTCGCCCGTGGTGGTGCCGGAGAGGGATCCGGGCCAGTGGTTGGTCCGGCTCAGTTCGCAGATGCGGTCGGCGGTCCGGTCCGCGTCCGTGGGCCACAGCCGTGCTCCGTCGCCGGCGGCGGTGAGGAGCGTGCTCTGGTCGGGGCTGAAGGCGGCCGTGTGCACGGCTCTGGTGTGACCGACGAGCAGCGCTCTGACCTGCCGTGATGCCACGTCCCACAGGCACACCGTGCCGCCGGCGTCCGTGCTGGCCAGCGTGCGGCCGTCGGAGCTGAAGGTGACGGAGAAGACGGTGCTGATGTGGCCGGTGAGGGCGGCGACCGTCCGGCGCTGCGCCACGTCCCACAGGCGCACGGTGGCGTCGGAGCTGCCGGTGGCCAGGGTGCGGCCGTCGGGGGAGTAGGCCAAGGAAGCGATGGCGTTGGTGTTCTCGGACAGTACGGCGAGTGTGCGGTGCGTGGCCAGGTCCCACAGACGGACCGCCCCGTCGTATCCGGCGGTGGCCAGGGTGCGGCCGTCGGGGGCGAAGACGGCCTTGGAGACCAGGTTGCTGTGCCCCTGGAGGACTGCCGTCGTCTGGTGGGTCGCCACGTCCCACAGGCGCACGGTCGTGTCGAGGCTGCTGGTGGCCAGGGTGCGGCCGTCGGGGGAGAAGGCGACGCTCGAGACCTGGTCGGTGTGGCCTTCGAGGGTGGCCACCGGGCGGCCTGACGCGGCGTCCCACAGCCGCGCCGTGCGGTCGGAGCTTGCGGTGGCCAGCAGTTGGCCGTCCGGGGAGAACGCCAGGTGCATGATGTCCTGGCTGTGTGCCGCGAAGGTCACGAGGGGCCGGGGCGGGGTGGTGGTCCACGTGGTGACGGAGCCGTCGGTGTGGCCGATGGCGAGTGTCCGGCCGTCGGGGGCGTAGGTGGCGACGGTCGCGATGGCCTCCAAGTCGTTCGTCGCGCTGAAGGTGGCAGCGATCTGGCGGGTCTTGAGGTCCCAGGTGTGGACGATGTGATCGGTGGCGGTGGTGGCCAGCTCGTTGCCGTCGGGGGAGAGCGCCAGCGCGGGGGCGGACGTGTTGGTTTCGTGGAGGGTGGCGGTCAGCCGGCGCTCGGCCACGTCCCAGAGGGCGACCGTGTTGTCCTGGCCGATCGTGGTCAGGGTGCGGCCGTCGGCGGTGAACGCGGCCTGGCTCACCTCCTGGGTGTGTCCGTCGAGGACGGCCGTGGTGTCGTGCGATGCCAGGTCCCACAGCCGTACGGTGCGGTCGGCGCCGGCGCTGGCCAGGGTGCGGCCGTCGGGGCTGAAGGCGACGGTGCCGACGGCGCCGGCGTGGCCGGTGAGGGTGGCGAGCACGCGGTGGGTGGTGGTGTCCCACAGCCGTACGGTGTGGTCGGCGCCGGCGGTGGCCAGGGTGCGGCCGTCGGGCGCGTACGCCACCGCTCGTACGGAATCGGTGTGGCCGGTGAGCGTCGTGAGGGCACGCCGGGACGCCACGTCCCACAACCGGGCGGTCTGGTCGTACCCGGCGGTGGCCAAGGTGCGGCCGTCGGGCGAGAACGCCGCCGACCAGACGGTGCCGGTGTGGCCGGTGAGGAGGCCCGTGGTGCGGCCGGAGGCGACGTCCCACAGCCGTACGGTGTGGTCGGCGCCGGCGCTGGCCAGGGTGCGGCCGTCGGGGCTGAAGGTGACCGTGTCGACGGTGCCGGCGTGGCCGGTGAGGGTGGCGAGCACGCGGTGGGTGGTGGTGTCCCACAGTTTCACGGTGTGGTCGGCGCTGCCGGTGGCCAGGGTGCGGCCGTCGGGCGAGAACGCCACCGCCGTCACGGCGCCGGTGTGACCGGTGAACTGGTTGGAGGAGTAGGCGGCGTAGGCGCTCAGCAGGCTGCTGCGGGCCTCGGTGCTGTGGGCCGTGCGGTAGCCCTCCAGCGCGACCAGCGCCGCGGCCTCGGGCTGCGTTTCGAGGAGTTGCCTGGACTGGGCGGCCCGTTCGCGGGAGACCGCGATGCGGCGCTGCGCGTCGGACTGCGCCCCCTGGACGAACGCGGTCACCGCCAGCACCAGGGAGAGCACGGTCAGGACGGCCAGCGCCACGACCGTCCGGCGCTGGCGACGGCCACGCTGGTCGTCCGCCGCGGTACTGGCGTCCAGGAAGGCGGACTCCAGCCGATTGAGCGCCGCGCCGCCGGTGCGGGACCAGCCCCGGGCGGTGGCGAGCTGCGCTCCCCGGTACAACGCGCCCGGGTCGCGCTGGAGTTCGTGCCAGGTCAGGGCGGCCTGGGTGAGCCGGCGGTGCGTCCGCAGGGCCTCGCGATCGACGTCGAGCCAGTGGCGCAGCCGCGGCCAGGCGCGGATGACCGCTTCGTGGGCGACGTCGACGGTGCCGTCGGCCAGGACGACCAGGCGGGCGGCGGCGAGCCGGTGCAGGAGGTCGTCGATGGTCCTGGCGTCGGCGAGGCCGTCGAGTTCCTCCCGGGCCAGGCGGCGGCGGGTGTCCTCGGTGCCCTCGCCGGGGGCGGTGAGCCGGAGGAACAGCAGCCGCATGGCCTCCTGGTGGCCTGGCGGGAGACCGGTGTACATGGCCTCGGCGGTCTGGGTGATGGCTCCCCGCATGCCGCCGGTGGCCCGGTAGTCGGCCAGCCGCAGGACGGCCCCGCGCCGCCTGGTCCAGGTCTCGCGCATCGCGTGGGCCACCAGCGGCAAGGCGCCGGGCTGGCCGGTGGCCTCCGCGAGGACGGCCTCCAGCAGGTCGGGGTCCACCACGGCGCCCGCTCGGGCCGCGGGTTCGACGACGATGTCCCGCAACTCGGCCCGGGTGGGTGTGCCGACCGGTAGTTGGGCGCCCGAGCGGAGGGCGCCGGCCAGGGCGGGGTGGGCGAGGCAGCGGTCGTAGAAGTCGGCGCGCACGCTGATGACGACCCGGACCCGGGCCCGTTCGTCTGCTGCTGTAGGGCCGTCGGCCGCGCGGTCGTCGGCCGTGCGGTCGCCGGCCGTCCAGGCCAGGCAGGCCAGGGCCGCCTCCCGCTCCCCGACGTCCGCGCAGGTGGTGAAGAGCTCCTCGAACTGGTCGACGACGAGGACGACGCGCCGGTCGGCGGGCTGCGCGATCAGCCAGGTGTCCAGCGCGATCCCCAAGGCCGCGGGCTCGTCGGCCAGCGCGCGGGACAGGGCCTCCGCGTCACCGCCGGTCAGAGCGCAGACCGCCAGGGCCAGCGCCCGCAGCGGGCGGTCGCCGGGGACCAGCGGCGCGGTGTGCCAGGACTCGTGGAGCCGGGGGAGCAGCCCCGCCCGCAGCAGCGAGGACTTGCCGCTGCCGGAGGCGCCGACGACTGCCGTCAGCCGGTGGTCACCCACGTGCCGGACCAGGTGACTCACCAGTTCCGACCGGCCGAAGAAGATGTCGGCGTCCCCCGTGCCGAACGCGGCCAGTCCCAGGTACGGGCCGTGAGCGGGGCCGCCACCGTCCGCGTGGTCCGTACCGCTGTCCTGCGCCGTGGCGGACGGCCCTCGGACGGCCCGGGAAGCCGCCTGCCAGCGGGCCTCCCACTCCGCCTGCTCCCCGCCGCACACCCGCGCGTAGGCGAGCACCACGGCCAGCGACGGCAGGCGCTCACCCTTCGCCGCCTCCGCCAGCGTGCTGGCGGAGTAGTGCGACTCCTTCGCCAGCACGCGGTAGCTCGGTGCGCCCGACCGGTCCCGCAACTGGCGCAGCTCCCAGGCGAGCCGCTCCACCGGACCGGCCTGCGGATCCACGAACCGCTCCGGTCTGCCCAGCCGGGCCTTGCGCCGTGTCCCGTTCGGCCGCGTGTCCACGTTCACCACCCCCGGCAGGCCTCTCCCGCCCCCTCACATCGTTGTCCGACTTGAATGTCCTGCCCAGAGGGCTCTTTCGGACAATGCGCCGCCGCCGCAGAGTTACCGGCATCGGGGGGTTCGCCGGAACACCTCGTGGCGTTCGGGGGACGGCCCGGTGGCAGCCGCTCGCCACCGGGCCGAGCGCCGAGTCCTACGGGGTCGAGCCCGGCACCGTCACCGCGAACACCGCCGTCCTCAAGCGTGCCGCCGTTGGCGCCCCGGGCCGCCAGCCGGGCGACGTACAGGCCTGACCGCACCCGCGCGTCGCTCCGCCCGTCGCCCCGGCCGGTTTCGGAACGACACGCCCTAGCGGTGGGCGAGGCCGTCGATCATCAGGGAGAGGGTGAAGTCGAAGCGGTCGTGGCCGGTGCCGGCGGTGAGTTCGGCGGCGTGGCGGGTGGTGTGGGGGAAGGTCTCGGCGGGCAGGGCGGTGAGGCGGCGCAGCAGTTCGTCGCGGTCGAGGACCCAGGCGTCGTCGTGTGCTGCCCGCTGGCGCATGATCGAGACTTCGAGGCAGTAGGCGGCCACGTACAGCAGGAGGGCGTCGACGGCCCAGGCGGCGGCCTGCGGGGCGACGCCGCCGGCGAGCAGGATCGCCAGCATTCCTTCGCTGACGCGCATGGTTTCGAGGTCGGTGGGGGCGATGGCGAGCGCGGCGCGGGAGATTCCGGGGTAGTCCAGGTACTGGTCGCGGATCCGGGTGCACACGCCGCGGATCTGGTCCCGCCAGGCCGTGGGGTCGGGTTCGGGCAGGGCGAGCGCGGCGCACAGCCGTCCGATGAGCAGTTCGTCGAGGTCGGCCTTGTTGACGACGTGGGCGTAGAGCGAGGCGGGGCCGGTGTCGAGGGCGCCGGCGAGGCGGCGCATGGTCAGTGCCTCGTAGCCCTCGGTGGCGATGACGCCCAGCGCGGTGTCGACGACCTGTTCCACGGTGATCGGGGCCTTGCGGCGCCGCGGCCTGGGGTCGGTTTCGGCCTCGGGGTTCGGCGGCTGGTGGCGTGCCGCGCGTCGCTCTCTCGGGTTCACCCGACCATCATAGCTTGACACGAACGCCGTTCGTTTATAGAACAGTGTTCGTGACTAGGAATGTGAACCAGGATGCGAAACAGGCTGTGAACCGGGCCGCGCACCAGGACGTGGACGTGACCGTCGTCGGCGCCGGGCCGGTGGGCCTCGTGCTCGCCGCCGAGCTGGCGCTCTCCGGGGCGACGGTGCAGGTGCTCGAACGACGCGCCGAGCCGGACGGGTCGATGAAGGCGGGGGCGATCAACGTGCCGACGGCCGAGGCGCTCGACCGCCGCGGCCTGCTGCCGGCCGCCGAACAGGTGCAGCGGGAGCAACTCGAACGCGTGGGGTCGTTCGCCCGCGCGGTCGACCAGCCGCCCGGCGGCGGCCGACGAGCGCGCGCACCCCGCTTCACCGGGCACTTCGCGGGGATGGTCCTCGACGCCGGCCTCGTGGACTGGTCCGACGCCGACCTCGCCGCGCACACCGCCGTCGACGGAGCGCGGATGGTGCCGCAGCGCGAGCTGGAGGAACTGCTGGCCGACCAGGTCGCGCGACTGGGCGTCGCGGTGCGTCGCGGGGTGGAGGTCACCGCACTCGAAGACACCGGCGACGGCGTGCTCGTCGGCACCACCGCCGGCACGGTCCGCACCGGGTGGCTGGTCGGGTGCGACGGCGGGCGCAGCACCGTGCGTCGCCTCGCGGGCATCGCCTTCCCCGGCACCGACCCCGAACTCACCGGACACCTGGCGGTCGTCGACCTCGCCGACCCCACGGTGCTCGCGGACGGATGGGTGTGGTCGACCAAGGGGGCCTACCGCTACGGGCCCCAGCCCGGGCGGGTGGTCACCGTGGAGTTCGACGGCGCTGCCGCCGACCGCTCCGCGCCGGTCACCCTGGAGGAGGTGCAGGCCAGTCTGCGCCGGGTCTCGGGCACCGACGTCACGCTGACCGCGCTGCGCGGCGCCGCGACCCGCTGGAGCGACAACGCCCGCCAGGCCGCGGCCTACCGCTCGGGGCGGGTGCTCCTGGCCGGCGACGCCGCGCACGTGCACTCGCCGTTCGGCGGCCAGGGGCTCAACCTCGGGATCGGCGACGCGATGAACCTCGGGTGGAAGCTCGGCGCCGTGGTCGCCGGGTGGGCGCCCGAAGGGCTGCTCGACACCTACGACGCCGAACGCCGCCCCCTCGGCGCCTGGGTGCTGGACTGGACCCGGGCCCAGATCGGGGTGATGCGCGGGGACGCCAAGTCGGCCGCGCTCCGGGAGGTCGTCGCCGACCTGCTGGGCACGGGGGCGGGCACGACCTACGCGGTCAAGAAGATCTCCGGGGTGACGCAGCGCATCGACCTGCCCGGCGACCACCCGCTGGTCGGGCGGTACGTCCCCGACCTGTGGCTGGCGGACGGCTCCCGGCTGGTCGACCACGGTCACGGCGGCGGGTTCCTGCTGCTCGACCGCACCGCGGACGGCGCGTTCGCCCGCCTCGCCGGGGCCTGGGCCGGGCGGGTGACCAGCGTGTCCGACGTGACCGACGCGTCCGACGTGACCGGCATGACCGACGACCACGCGGCGCCGACCGGGGTGCTGGTACGCCCGGACGGGGTGGTCGCCTGGGCCTGCGACACCGCCGGCATCACCGCCGGCACCGGCACCGGCACCGGCCTCGAAGCCGCCCTGCGCCGATGGGCGGGCGCGCCGTCCTCCTCACCCGGGCATGAGCCGGTGCGCTGAACTCCGCTGCGCTGAACTCCGCTGTGGTGAACGCCGTTGCGGTGAACGCCGGTGCGCCGAACCGTGATGCCGGCGTCCCGCCCGCTCCTGCGGCGTCACCTCGGCAGGGGGCCGTGGGTGGTGGGCAGACCTTCGGCGAGGGTGGCGGCCAGTTCGGCCAGCATCTCGCCGGGGCCGGGCCGGTCCTGGTGCCAGGCCGCGACGGTGGTGAGGGTGAGGTCGCTGCCTTCGATGGTGAGGGTGACGACGGGCTCGCCGGTGAAGGCCTTGCCCGTGGTGCTGCCGCCCAGGGCGATGAGGGTGAACGCCTGGCCGGCGGCGACCAGGTGGGCCAGGCCGCCGAAGTTGTCTCCGTCGAGCCTGATGCGCTTGCGGACCGCGACCCGGGTCAGGACTTCGTCCAGTCGGCGGTAGATCTCCGGTGCGGCGTCGTAGCCGATGGAGGCGAACGGCAGGTGGGCGAGCTCGTCCAGCCGCACCGTCGTGCGTGCGTCGAAACCCGTCCCGCGCCCGACGACCACGGCCACCGGGGCCGTCTCCAGGTCGAGGGTGCGGATGCCGGGGCCGGTGACGGGACCGTGGAGGAAGCCCATGTCGATCTCGCCGGTGAGCAGGGAGCGCACCAGGGGCTCGGTGCTGGCGGGGCGCAGCCGGAGGAGGAGGTCGGGGTGCCGGTCCGCGACGGTGTTCAGGAAGCCGGTCCGCAGTTCGGTGGACACATCGGGTGCGATGCCGATGGTCACGGTGCGTGGACTGGTGCCGGCCGCCGTGCGGGCGAGGCCGGGGAGGGCGTCGAACCGCCGGATCGTGTCGCGGGCCGCCGGTAGCAGCGCCTCGCCGGCGGGGGTGAGTTCGACCTTGTGGTGGGTGCGGACGAACAGGGGGGTGGTGAGCTCGCGTTCCAGGTCCCTGATGCGCTGGCTCAGCGGGGAGGTCGCCATGTGCAGGCGTGCGGCGGCGCGGGTGAAGTTCAACTCCTCGGCGACGGTCACGAAGTACCGCAGGTGCAGCATGTCCACCGCCTCAACATACGCCCACCTGCCACGTGACCGGTGCGGTCATACGCGTGTGCGGGGATTGGTCGTGGCCGAAGGGGGCGTCCGCTTCTAACGTCGGAGGGGAAAGGTCCACCCCGAGAGGAAGGTGTTGACCATGAGCGGTCGACCCATTCGCATCGCCAACTTCTCCGGCTACCTGGGAGACCGGTACACCGCCATCGACGAGGCCGTGGCCGGTGACCCGGTCGACGTCCTGGTTGGGGACTACCTCGCGGAGATCACGCTCGCGGGCCTGTCCGCGCAGTACCAGGAGGATCCGACCCGGGGCTACCCCGAGTACTTCCTCGACCAGCTGCGGCCCAACCTCGCCACGCTGGCGCAGCGGCGGGTCAAGGTGGTGACCAACGCGGGCGGCTTCCACCCCGCCGCCTTGGCCGAAGCCGTCCGCGGTCTGGCCGCCGAGGAGGGCGTACGCGTCAACGTGGTCCACATCGAGGGCGACAACGTGCTGCCCCGGCTGCCCGAACTGGCTGGGGCCGGGCACCTGCTGGAGAACCTCGACACCGGCCGGCCGCTGTCGTCCTGGGGCGCGGCGCCCATTTCGGCCAACGCCTACCTGGGCGGCTGGGGCATCGCGCAGGCGCTGGCCGAAGGCGCGGACATCGTCGTGTGCGGGCGGGTCACCGATGCGTCCCTGGTGCTGGGCCCGGCGGCGTGGTGGCACGGATGGAACCGCACGGACTGGGACAGGCTGGCCGGCGCGGTCGTCGCCGGGCACATCATCGAGTGCGGCCCGCAGGCCGTCGGCGGAAACTTCTCCGGGTTCACCGGCATTCCGGGCATGCTCGTCCCCGGTTTCCCGATCGCCGAGATCGCCGCGGACGGCAGCAGCGTGATCACCAAGCACGGCCGCGACGGCGGGGCCGTCACGACCGACACCGTCACCGCCCAACTCGTCTACGAGATCCAGGGGCCGCGCTACCTCAACCCCGATGTCACCGTGCACCTGGACGACGTCCGGCTGTCCCAGGCCGGCCCCGACCGGGTCCAGGTGTCCGGGGCGGTGGGCTCGCCTCCGCCGCCGACGACCAAGGTCGCGGTCTTCGCCCAGATCGGCCACACGATCGTGAACACCGTCTACGTCACCGGGACGGAGGTCGACGAGAAGGTGGACCTGCTGCGCGCCCAGATCGGCAGGGACCTGCCCGCAGGCGTGGACGAGCTGGACTTCACCAGGATCGGGGTCGCGGCCACCGATCCCGAGACGCAGTGGGACGCGACGGTCGCGCTGCGGGTCATGGCCACCGCACGGGACCGTGAACCGCTGGAGCGTCTCGACCTCGCGGGCCGGCTCAGCAGTCTGTACCTGCAGAGCATCCCGGGCTTCTTCCTCGACGGCGCGGGCACGCTCGCGGTCGCCCCGAAGCCCCGGATCGACTACTGGCCCGCGCTGCTGGACATGGCCGCCGTGCCCCACCGGGTGGTGCTCCAGGACGGCCGCGCCATCGACATCGCGCCGCCGGAGCAGACCGCGACGGTGCGCCAGCCGGTTCACCCGGAGCCTGTGGAAGCTCCGTCGGCCAGCGGGGTGCGCCGGGTGCCGCTGGGCACTGTCGCGTACGCCCGCAGCGGCGACAAGGGCGGCAACAGCAATGTGGGGATCTGGGCCCGGGACGCCGCGGCCTGGCCGTGGCTGCGGCAGGCGCTGAGCACGGCGGAGCTGCGTCGGCTGCTGCCGGAGGTGAAGGACCTCGACGTCGTGCGCCACGAGTTCCCGCAGCTGCGTGCGGTGCACTTCATCCTGCGCGGGCTGCTGGGGACCGGCGGTTCGTCCAACCTGCGCGTCGACCAGGTCGGCAAGGCGGTCGGGGAGTACCTGCGCGCCAAGCACGTCCTGGTCCCCGAGGCGCTGCTGACCAGCGGAAAGGGTTCCGATGACGCTCACTGACCGGGTCGCCCACGCGGTCGCGCACCCGGCGGCCGACGACGCCTTCGACCCGCACGCCCAGCTCGCCGAAGTGCTGGCCGGAATCGGGATGAGCCCGGCCGACACCGGCGGCGCCATCCGGTTCCACGGCGCGGACCCGGTGGTGCCGAGCACACTGCGGCTCGGCGCGGCGTCCGCCATCGCGCTCGTCGCCAAGTCCGCAGCCGTCGCGAAGCTCTGGCGACTGCGCGGCGGCCCCGGACAGGACCTCTCGGTGGACCTGCGGGTGGCCCCGCACCGGCTCTGCCCGTTCTACGACCGCACCTGGGAGCTGCTGAACGGCTATCCGCCCGAAGACTCCGCGAATCCCTCCCAGGCGCTGGGCTTCCGGTTCTACCGCACGGCGGACGATCGCTGGGTCATGCCCCTCAATCCGTATCCCAGGATCAAGGTCGCCGCCCAGCGACTGCTGGACGTCCCGGACGACCCGGACCGGGTGGCGACGGCCATCGCCCGCTGGAAGGCCCGCGAACTGGAGGAGGCCGCCGTCGCGGCCGGAGTGGTCCTGCCGATGCTGCGGACCACCGGCGAACTGCTCGCCGAGCGGCACTACCGCGAGGCCCTCGCCGACCTCCCCCTGATCGAGATCACCAGGATCGCCGACAGCGCGCCGGAACCGTTCCCCGACGGTGCCGTCGATCCGCTGTCCGGGATCCGGGCGCTGGGCATGGGCCATGTGATCGCCGGCGCCGGCCTCGGCCGGGCCCTCGCCCTGCACGGCGGCGACGTCCTCAACCTGTGGCGCCCCGGCGAATTCGAGCACGACCTCACGTACGCGAGCGCCAACGTCGGCGTACGGTCGGCGACCGTGGACCCCTACCGGGAAGAAGGCGCCCGGCGGATCAGGACACTGCTCGCCTCGGCGGACGTCTTCTACGCCAACCGCAGGCCGGGGTACCTGGACAAGATCGGCCTCTCCGCGCAGGAGGCCGCGCACCTGCGCCCCGGGATCATCCACGCCACCGCCTCGCTGAACGGTGAACGGGGCCCCTGGGCGGACCGCGTGGGCTTCGACCAGACAGCGGGAAGCCTGGTCGGCATGATGCTGCTCGAAGGGGACGGGGAACGCCCCGCGCTGCCGCCGGTCCTGGTGGTCAACGACTACATCGTCTCCTGGCTGATGGCCGCCGGTGTCGTCGAGGCGCTCACCCGCCGGGCCACCGAGGGCGGCAGCTACCGGGTGCACGTCTCACTGACCCGCGCCGCACTGTGGATCCTCGGCATGGGCGTGTTCGACCGGGACTACGCCCGCGAGACCGCCGGACGCGGCGAGGAGCACGCCTACCTGGCTCCGGAGACCTTCACGGCGGACACGCCGCTCGGGCGCTATCAGGGCGTCACCGACCAGGTGCGGATGTCCCGCACCCCCGGCCGGTACCGCACCGTCCTCGTACCCCGGGGCTCCTGCCGCCCGCAATGGGAGCAGTGACGCCGCGACCCCGGGCCGGTCAGGGGGAGTCCGGCCCGGGGATGCGGACGCTGGCGGAGCGGAGCCTGGTCTCGACGAGTGCGACCAGGCGGGCCCCGGCCGATCCCCGGGCTTCGCCGTGGTGGGCGATCAGCTTGTACCGGGCCGCGGCCTCGGTGCGGGCTTGCAGGCCGGTCACGATCTTCAGCTGTGCGGGGTTGGCGAGGAAGTGGTCGGCCGCGGCGGTGGCGAGTTCGGCGATCCGCGGGTCGTCCGGGTCCCAGGCCGTGGCTTCGTAGCCGCGCTTGAGCAAGGCGACGAACCGGGTGTCCTGCAGGGCGTGTTCGACGTCGGCGAGGTAGCCGTCGAAGCCCTCCGGGACGAGGGCTCTGGCCAGCACCCAGCCCTCCCTGGTGGCCGCCACCTCGTCCGGGGTGAAGCCGAGGCCGGGCATCCGCTCCAGCAGTGCCACGGCGCGGTCGGGCAGCAGGGCCCGGTCGCCGTCGGCGAGCCGGTGCAGCGTGTCGCGTCGAACGGTCAACTCCTCGATCCGTTCGGTGAGTTGCCGCTCGACGTCGGCGAGCGTGGTGGAGAACAGCGCGGCGTCGGCGTCGAGCAGGGGCCCGGTCTCGGCCAGCGGCACCCCGGCGGCGGCCAGCGTCCGGACCTGCACCAGCCGCAACAGGTCGGCCGATCCGTACCGCCGGTACCCGGAGCCGTCGCGTTCCGGCTCCCCGACCAGGCCGAGCTTGTGGTAGTGCCGCACCGTCTTCACCGTGACGCCGACGAAGGCCGCCGCCTGCCCGATCGTGACTCCGTTCATCCGCCCATCCTGCCCCGTGTTCGAGCTCGGCGGCTACCGTGACCTCGGCGGCTACCGTGATCTCGTCGACTCCTTCGAGCTCGGCGGCTGAGCGGAGCACCTCAGAGCGTCGGCCGGGCCGGATCGGCCTGCCCGCCGCAGAACACCTCGTCCGCAGAACACCTCGTCGACGAGCCGGTGCATCGCCGCCTGGAACGCCCCGCCGATGGACAGATCGGCGTCGTCCACGCAGTTCAGCGCGGCGGTCAGGGTCTTGCTGCCGTCGGGTGTGCTGTACATCAGCGCCGCGTGGCCCACGGCGGCGCCGTTGTGGGAGATGACGGTGCCGCCGCCGTCCGTCTTCACCACGAACACGCCCAGGCCGTAGTCCATGTTCGGGATGCCCGTCGGGTGCGGGGTGCACATCTCGGCCAGCAGCGGGGCCGGCAGGAGCCTGCCGCCCAGCAGCGCGGAGATGAAGGTGTGGAGGTCCCGGGTGGTCGAGATCATGTCGCCGCCGCTGGAGATCCAGGAGGGGTTCTGGCGGGTGATGTCGATGGTCCTCCGTTCGCCGGCCTCCTCGTACCGGTAGTAGGCGTGGGCGTGCGGCTCGGGGATCTCCGGCGAGGCGTCCGGCGCCACGGTGCCCGACAGCCCGAGCGGCCCCAGGATCAGCCGCCGCATCTCCTCGGCGACCGGGCGGCCGGTGACCTTCTCGATCAGCAGCCTGGCCAGCACGTAGTTGGTGTTGGAGTAGCTCCAGCCGGCCCCCGGTTCGAACCGGGCCGGCTTGGACAGCGCCAGCCGTACCAGCTCCTGCGGCCGGTAGGTCTTGAAGCGGTCGTCCACCCACTCCCTGCCGGTGGTGCTGTAGGGGATGGCGATCCCCGGCACGATCGTCCCGTCGTCGTAGACCTCGCCGGTGTGGTTGAACACCCCGCTGGTGTGCTGCAACAGCATCCGCACCGTGATCCGCTCGTCCAGCCCGAACCCGGGCAGGTGGTCCGCCGCCGGGGTGTCCAGCCCGATCCTGCCCTCGGCCACCAGGTGCAGCACCAGGGTCGCGGTGAAGGTCTTGGTGTTGCTGCCGATCCGGACGTGCCCGTTCGCCGGCGGCTTCGCGGCGCCGCCCAGTTCGGCGGCCCCGGCGCTGCCGACCCACTCGCCCCGCTCGTCGTGCACGCGCAGCGACACCCCGACGAAACCGGAGTCGACGATCTCCTCGATCGCCTGCTGTAGCCCTGGGCGGTCCTGCCCGGCGGCGGCGGCCGTCGGCGACTCGGCGCCGTACGCGGGGGTCCGCAGGGTGCTCCCGTGCTGGCCGGAAGAGGTGAGGGACATGGTGGTGTGCTCCTTCGCATCGGTGCTGCCCGGGTCGGCGTCGTGCCGCTGAGAGGAGCTTCCGCCCTGACCCGAGGTCAACCTCAACGGTGATCCGGCTCACAGCCGCCTCCCGGGCCCGGGGCGGCTCCGGGAGCGGGGCGCCGGCCCGTTCGGGCGGCCGCCGAAGCTCGTACGCGTCCGGCCGCGTCCCGCACGGCGATCGCCGTGGGCCAGGCGACGGCGTCTCACCATGCGAACAGCTGCCGCGATTTCCGCTTCGGCCCGCGCGTTTTGCCCCTAAGCTGACGGCGCAGCTGGTTCGCCCCGTCCGCCAGGCAGGGCGTCGCAAGAGGGAACCCGGTGGGAATCCGGGACTGCCCCGCAGCGGTGAGTGGGAACGACCGCCGTCATACGCACTGGGCCCGGATCGGGTCTGGGAAGCGACGGCCAGTAGGTACCGGACGCCAACAGGCCCGGTGCGCCCACGAGTCCGAAGACCTGCCCGCTGCCCGCCCGCGGACCGTTCCGCGTGCGGACATCCCGGTGACCTCGAGGGCGGGTCGGCGAACACACCAGGCGGATCGGGCCCGCGCGTCCACGGCGGCCGCCGCCCGGTTCGTCATCCCTTCGCGCTCTCGTCCCGTCCCCGGGCACTTGAGGAGACAGACTCGCGAAGGAGAGTCCCTTGACAGCGAAGTCCGCAGCCGCGGCGACCAGGGCCACCGTGTACGGCTACCCCCGGCAGGGCCAGGGCCGGGAGCTGAAGAAGGCGATCGAGGGGTACTGGAAGGGCACGGTCACCGCCGACGCCCTGCGGGACACCGCGGTCGGCCTGCGCCGGGAGAACTGGGCGCAGCTCGCCGAGGCCGGTGTCCGGGAAGTGCCCACCGGCGACTTCTCGTTCTACGACCACGTGCTGGACACCACGGTCGCCGTCGGCGCGATCCCGGCCCGCCACCGGGCGGCCGTCGAGGCGGACGCGCTGGACGGCTACTTCGCGATGGCGCGCGGCACCCAGGAGGTCGCGCCGCTGGAGATGACCAAGTGGTTCGACACCAACTACCACTACCTGGTGCCCGAACTCGGCCCGGACACCGTCTTCACGGCCAACCCGGACAAGGCCGTCGGGGAATTCCGGGAGGCACTGGCGCTCGGCCACGAAGCCCGGCCGGTCCTGGTCGGCCCGCTGACCTACCTGCTGCTCGCCAAGCCGGCCCCCGGTGTCGCCGAGGACTTCCAGCCGATCACCCTGCTGGACCGGCTGCTGCCCGTCTACGCGCAGCTGCTGGCGGACCTGAAGGCGGCCGGGGCGCAGTGGGTCCAACTGGACGAGCCCGCCCTGGTGCAGGACCGCACCCCGGCCGAACTGAACGCCGCCGCCCGCGCCTACCGTGAGCTGGGCGGCCTGCCCGACCGTCCGAAGCTGCTGGTCGCGAGCTACTTCGACCGTCTGGGCGAGGCCCTGCCGGTGCTGGCCAAGGCCCCGGTCGAGGGCCTGGCGTTGGACTTCACCGGCCCGGCCGTCGGGAACCTGGACGATCTGGCCGCCGTCGGCGGGCTGCCCGGCAAGCGGCTGGTCGCCGGGGTGGTCGACGGCCGCAACATCTGGATCAACGACCTGGAGAAGTCGCTGGCCACCCTGGCGACCCTGCTCGGCCTCGCCGAGCGGGTCGACGTCGCGCCGTCCTGCTCCCTCCTGCACGTGCCGCTGGACGCCGCCGCCGAACGCGACGTCGACCCGCAGATCCTGCGCTGGCTCGCCTTCGCCAAGCAGAAGGCGAGGGAGGCGTCGTTGCTGGCCCGGGGCCTGCGCGAGGGCACCGGGGCGATCGCCGCCGACCTCGCCGCCAACCGCGCCGACCTCGCCTCGCGCGCCAAGTCGCCGATCACCCACGACCCGGCCGTCCGCGCCCGTACCGCCGCCGTGACCGGGGCCGACGCCCGGCGGGCGCAGGCCTACCCCCAGCGGGCCGAGGCCCAGCGCGCCCGGCTCGGCCTGCCGCTGCTGCCGACCACCACGATCGGCTCGTTCCCGCAGACCTCCGAACTGCGCATCGCGCGGGCCGACCTCACGGCGGGCCGGATCGACGCCGCCGCGTACCGCGAGCGGATGGAGACGGAAGTCCGGGAGGTCATCGCCTTCCAGGAGAAGGCCGGGCTGGACGTCCTGGTGCACGGCGAGCCCGAGCGCAACGACATGGTCCAGTACTTCGCCGAGCAGCTCACCGGCTACCTGGCCACCCGGCACGGCTGGGTCCAGTCCTACGGCACCCGGTACGTGCGCCCGCCGGTCCTCGCCGGGGACATCTCCCGCCCGCACCCGATGACCGTCGACTGGTTCCGCTACGCCCAGGGCCTCACCGACCGCCCGGTCAAGGGCATGCTCACCGGACCGGTCACGATGCTCGCCTGGTCCTTCGTCCGCGACGACCAGCCGCTCGGCGACACCGCCCGCCAGGTCGCCCTCGCCCTGCGCGACGAGGTCACCGACCTGGAGGCCGCGGGCGCGGCCGTGGTCCAGGTCGACGAGCCGGCGCTGCGCGAGACCCTGCCGCTGCGCGCCGCCGACCGCCCTGCGTACCTGGACTGGGCCACCGAGTCCTTCCGCCTGGCGACCTCCGGCGTCCGCGCCGACACCCAGATCCACACCCACATGTGCTACGCCGAGTTCGGCGCGATCATGACGGCGATCGACGAGCTCGACGCGGACGTCATCTCGCTGGAGGCCACCCGTTCGCACATGGAGGTCGCGGGTGAACTGGCCGGGGCGGGCTACCCGCGCGAGGTCGGCCCGGGCGTCTGGGACATCCACTCCCCGCGCGTCCCGAGCACCGAGGAGGCCGTGGAGCTGCTGCGCGCGGGCCTCGCGGCCATCCCCGCCGAGCGGCTCTGGGTCAACCCCGACTGCGGCCTGAAGACCCGCGGCTGGACCGAGACCCGCGCCTCGCTCGACAGCCTCGTCGGCGCCGCCCGCCACCTGCGCGCGGAGCTCGCCGGCTGACCGGCCGGTGACCACGGCGTCGGCCGGGCCGGCGGCCCGGCCTGTCTCCGGGCGAGCTGCTCCTCGCGCGGCAGCCGGTCGGCACCGGGGTGGACACGGACGTGGTGCTCGATCACGGGACTCCTCGTGAGTGTGTGACGACTCCGGGTCTTGCGTGATCGGTCAGGGGCGGCGCCGGCTTCGTGCCGACGCCGCCCCGATCACCGGCCCGCGCATGCCGGCGGGAGGAGTCCGGCTACACGAAGTCGCCGATCACCATGCCGTTGTACAGGCGCAGGGTCGACGCGAGGTCCGTCACGTAGATGTTGGGCGAACAGGACGGTCGCGTGCCCCCGAGGGGATTCTTGCAGTTCTCCCCCTTGATGCTCGCCGACAGGATTCCCGCGGCGAACTTGGTGCCCTGCGTGCCGTACGAGTACACGGGGCCGCCGCTGTCTCCCTTCCCCGCCATGTTCTTGCCGGAGACCTGGTCGAGCTCGCTCACCACGCGCGTGGTTCCCTCGATCTTCTTCTCCTGGTTCGTGCTGACGGCCTTCCCGCCGCAGACCTCCCCCATGAGCGCGCCGCTCACGCAGAACTCCATGCCGGCATAGAGGGTGCCGGGGCCGGTGAACTTCGACGTGGCCTGGGTCGTCGACTTGACCGGCCCGCCGGTGTAGAACCACGGCGAGGCCTTGTCCACCGAGATGAACGCACTGTCGTGGCGGGCGATCTCGTCCGCCACCTTGCCGATCACCAGACCGTTGCCGCTCTTGACCGTGGTGCCGGACGACACGCAGTGCTCGGCGGTGATCAGGTAGTACTGGTCGAACCCCGCGGGGTTGTACTCCTTGGGCCACTTGGCGCCGAAGGCGGATGTGCAGGTCGCGCCCTGACCCCCCACGGTGGTCTTGATGAGGGATCCGCCGAACCAGGGGGAGCTGTCCGCCTCCCGCAGACCCGTGTCCTGGGCGGCTTCCTCCGGCGCGACGGTGACGGGGATGCCGTGGGTGAGGCTGTCCGGGATCGAGGCCGTGCTCTGCGGGGAGGCCTGGGCGTTGTCCTGGGCTGCGAGCTGCGCGGCGTCGATGCCGATGTTCAGTGAGTTGCCGTCGTTGCTCGGCCCGGCGCTGATGATCTCCGCGCCGTTGACGCGGATGTCGGACGTGATGATCGCATGCGCCCGTTCCTTCAGCTCCTCGGCGTTGTAGCGCGAGGGAACGACCGAGACGGCGACGCCCCGGGCACGCTGGGCGGCGACCAGATCACCGATGTCCCGGGGAACCGCCCCCTTCCAGTAGAGGGTGTACCCCTTGTCCTGCACGGACACGGTGATGTTGCCGTATCCGGTGGCCGGGTCCAGGTGAGCCTGCCGGTTGACCTCGTCCGCGGCCTGGACGATCCGCTCCTGGGCCTCGGCGAAGGCCTCGGTGGTGGAGCCGGTCGCCGGATCGGCCGACGCGGCGAAGGCCGGCACCGACATCAACGGCGCGGAGAGGACCAAGGACGCCCCGCTGAGCAACGCAGCCAGCCGCCGTGCATGATGTGCCATCAACTTTCCTGACTGTCGGGACGATTGCGCTTCTCAGGTACGCGCACTTACGGGCTACAACGCGTCGGCCGGGTCGTCCGGTTCAGGCGCTCGCGTCGTGGTGAAGAACCACAGGGGCAGGAGGACCGCGAGGACGGCTCACCCGTACTGGTGACGCGCTGGTGACGCGCTGTTGACGAGTGGAACCGGATCGCCGGGGGCTGCACCACCGCCCCCGGCGATCCGCCGTACCGCCGGGACCTGCGGGAAGCCGCCGCAGGCGGGTGAGAGCGGACGGGCCGTCACGGGTGTGCGAGTCGCGGCAGCGGGCGCCCGGCTTCGGCCGGGAGCGGTACCGTCAAGCGGGTGAACCAATCCGCGCACCCGTCGCGGCCGTGTGAGAAGGAGACCCGTGTCATCGCCTTGTGACCCCCAGTACGCTGCCGTCGGCGATGTGAGCACAGCGCTCATGATGATCGACTCCCGGCTCAAGGCCATCTACGACGGCAAGGCCGGGACGGACCCCGAACAGCAGCGGATGATCGACCAGTTCGCCGCATCCGTGAGCCCCGAAGAGTTCAACGAGCTGCTGGACGGCGCGTGCACGCTCATCTACCTGTTCATGAACTGGCTGCGGACGGCCTGCGAGGACCACGGCAAGGACGTCATCGAGTACGTGGTGCCCACCCTCGTGGCCACGATGCGCATGATGCCCAAGACCTTCCGCCCCGAGGTCATCCCCACCATGGCCGGCCTGCTGATCGCCGCGGGCAGCGGTCTGAGCCCCAACCTGTGGCGCGCGCAGTACGGGCCCTGGACCGACGCCGAGATGAACCCCCTGGAAGCCACGGTCACCCTGCTCGCGGAGCACGTCAACCGGATGTCCGGCGACGACCACGACTTCGCCACGCGCCTGATCACCGACGCCCTGTCCCAGCTGGACCAGGGCTGACGCGCGGCGCCTTGCGCGGGCGCGGGACGACGGCCGCCTGACCCGCCATCGGCCCCGCCCACCAGGCGGGGCCGATGGTGGGTCAGGGCACCGGCGGGAAGGACGTGGACTCGGACCAGGTCTCCTGGCGCAGCAGTTCGAGCAGGGCCGTCTCCGCCGGGCCCGCGCCGTGCCGGACCACGGCGATGACGGGCTGGGAGACGGCCGGAGACACCGGGCGCGCGAGGTGCTCGTGACCGTGGGGCACCGCGGAGGCCAGGACGAGCGTCACCCCCGGCCCGTGGGCGGCCCAGCGCACGGCCGTCGCCGTCTGGGACACCCGGGCGACGGTGGTCGGGGCCGGCTCGCTGTCGCGCAGCACGGCCGGCAGCGGTGGCGGCGGTGGGCGTGGCGGCGACCGCGGCGCGGAAGGCGGTCGATCGTTCGTCGATCAGCCGCAGCAGATCGGGGAAGTCCAGGGTCTCTCGCACCCCGGTCGTCTATCACCGTGCTCCGGCGGCCGGACAGCGATTTTCACAGGCGGGACTGCTGGTGGTGGCCCTGGCCGTACTGACCACCTAGCTCTGCGGGACGTCCTTGACGAACACGATGCCGTCGGTGCCCGCCAGGTGGGCCGGGTCGAGCGGGGCGTAGCCGAACCAGGGGGATACGCGGGGCTCGGGCCGCGTACCGGCGAGGGCGGTGGCCAGCCGCGGGGCGTCGATGACGCAGCGGTCCTTCGGGAGCGCGTACAGGAGTCCTTCGAGGGTGTCCGGCGCCGGGGCGTTCACCCCCTGGTGCCGGATCGTGCCGAGGGCCGTGGCCACGAAGGCGTACCCCTCGCCGAGCCGGGCGCTCACGAGCGCACCGGCGCTCCACCACTGCACCGGCCCCTCCCACATCTGCATCGTGCTCTTCTCCCGCTGGAGATGGGAGTTGTGGGCGTGGACGAGTGCCGGGCCCCGAGCGGCGACGGCAAGGAGGTTGTGGGCCATCATCACGTCCCGCAGCGCGCACAGTCGCGTCATGCGGGCCGGTGAGGTGTCGGCCATCCAGTAGTGGTAGCGCAGCAGGCCGGTCGAGGTGCGCCCGTACAGGCGCGCCCGGTCCCAGTCGTCCCGCGAGGTCGCCGCGAGCAGGTGCGGCGTCTGCGCGTCGAGCAGCGCCACCAGATCGTCGGCGAGCAGCCGCAGCTCCCTGGCCTCGGCCGACCGCCCCGTGGACCGGGACGGGTCCATCATCGCGGCGGGATCGGTCCACCGGTCGTCGGGGCCGAGCAGGCGGTCGATGGTGTCCGCGGTGCAGGGGAGCAGGTCCGCGTCCACCCGGGCCGCGAGGTAGCCGTGGAGTGCGAGGAGGGCCTGCCGGGGGCTCGCGGCGTGGGTGATCTCCAGCGGGCCGTCGAAACCGGCGAAGCGGAGCCGCTCGGAAGCGGGCCGGCCGTCGTCGTCGACGCGGACGTTGTAGGCGCGCATCCAGCGCACGAGCTCGCGGTTGGCCGCGGAGGTGCCCCAGCCGTGGCTGATCCCCCGCTCCGTGACGTCGTCGAGGGTGCCCGTGCCCGAGGTGACGTAGTCGTCGACGAGCAGGCCCGTCATGCAGTCGCTCTCGATCGCGATCGTCCGGTAGCCCTCCTGCTGGACGAGCTGCCGGAAGAGCTCGTTGCGCAGGTCGAGCAGAGCGTCCTCGCCGTGGGTGGGCTCGCCCAGGGCGAGCAGCCGGGGCCGGGCCGGGAGCAGCCCCATGATGGCGGCGGCCTCGACGGCACGGGCGGTGTCCTTGATGTCAGTAGCCATGCCTTCAACGGTATCGTTGAGCCTTCGGTTGAAACTTTCCCGCGATATCGTCGGCAGCATGGGGAGAAACCTTCAAAGCGGTGATCGGCTCAGGCCGGTCGATCTGGCGCGCGGGCACGGTCTGTCCACGCAGGCGATCAGGAACTACGAGGAGGCCGGCATCCTTCCGGCCGCCGGTCGCACACCCCACGGCTACCGCATCTACACCTCGCTGCACGCGGGGGCCCTGCGCGCCTTCCTCGCCCTGGTGCCCGGCCACGGCCACCAGGCGGCGACGTCGATCCTGCGGGCCGTGAACCAGGGCGCGGTCGACGAGGCGTTGCGCCTCATCGACGAGGGCCACGTCCAACTCCTCGACGACCGGCGGACCCTCCAGGCCGTGGAGAGCGCCCTCCGCGACCTGGGGCCCGCCACGGCGCCCGAGCCCGGTACGGGATCCGAGCCGGCCGCGCTCTCCGGGCCCGGCAGCACGTTCATCGGGCCACTGGCGGACAGGCTCGGAATCCGGCCCGCGACGCTGCGCGCCTGGGAGCGGGCCGGGCTGGTGCGCCCGCACCGTGACCCGCGGACCGGGTACCGCGTCTACGACGAGGCCGACGCGCGGGACGCCCGGCTGGCCCACCAACTCAGGCGGGGCGGCTACCTGCTGGAGCAGATCGCACCGCTGATCGCCCAGGTGCGGGCGGCCGGCGGGCTGGAGCCGCTGGAGGCCGCACTGTGCGACTGGCACGGTCGGCTGTCCGCCCGCGGGCGGGCGATGCTGGCCGGGGCCGCAGAACTGGAGGCGTACCTCCGCGTGCATCTCGAAGGGCACGGCGGCGACGGCCCCGGTGTCCTGGCTCAGGCACCGGCGGTAAAAGAGCCGTTGAGTGTCCGCACCGGTGCCAGGATGGTCGAGTCGCGGTGAAAGGAGCACATCGGTCGCCTGGCCGCCCTGTCCGTCCGGCTCGGCCCGCACCACCGGCGGGCACTCTCCGCGTCGCCGCCCGCGCTCGTTGAAACGGCCCGGATCGCCGCCAGGCCACCCGGCAGGCCGACGGCACCGCTTCCCCCTACCCCGTTGAGGAGCCACGCCATGACCACCCCGCGCGTCTTCCCCCTGGAGCCCGCCCCGATCCACGTGTCCGACGAGGTCCTCGATGACCTGCGGGCCCGTCTGGCACTGACCCGCCCGCCGCTGGACGAGGGGAACGGGGACTGGTCCTACGGCGTCCCGGACAGCTATCTGCGTGAGCTGGTCGCCTACTGGCGGGACGGCTACGACTGGCGCGAGGCCGAGGCCGCCATCAACGCCTACGAGCACTACCAGGTGAGCGTCGACGGTGTCCCGGTGCACTTCATGCGCAAGCCCGGCCGCGGCCCCCGCCCGGTCCCGTTGGTCCTCACCCACGGCTGGCCGTGGACGTTCTGGCACTGGTCGAAGGTGATCGACCCGCTCGCCGACCCGGCCGCGTTCGGCGGTGACCCCGCCGACGCCTTCGACGTCATCGTGCCGTCCCTGCCCGGCTTCGGTTTCCCCGGCCCGCTCACCGGCTTCTCGGACGTCAACTTCTGGAAGGTCTCCGACCTCTGGCACACCCTGATGACCGAGACCCTGGGGTACCAGAAGTACGCCGCCGGGGGCTGCGACATCGGCGGGATCGTCTCCAGCCAGCTCGGCCACAAGTACGCCGACGAGCTGTACGGCATCCACATCGGCTCCGGGCTGCCGCTCGACTTCTTCACCGGCCCCCGCGCCTGGGACTTCGCCCGGAACCGGCCCCTCACCGGCGACCAGCCCGCCGACGTCCGCGCCCGCACCATCGAGCTGGACCACCGCTCGGCGTCCCACCTCGCCGTGCACATGCTCGACGGTGCCACCCTGGCCCACGGGCTGAGCGACTCACCCGCCGGACTGCTCGCCTGGCTGCTGGAGCGCTGGAACGCGTGGAGCGACAACGGCGGCGACGTCGAGTCCGTCTTCACCAAGGACGACCTGCTCACCCACGCCACGATCTACTGGGTGAACAACTCCATCGCCACGTCGATGCGTTACTACGCCAATGCCAACCGCTACCCCTGGGCCCCCGTCCACGACCGCACCCCGGTCGTGCAGGCCCCGGTCGGCCTCACCTTCGTCACGTACGAGAACCCGCCCGGCATCCACACCGCCGACGAGCGCGTCCAGGCGTTCAAGACCGGCCCGCAGGCCGGTTGGTTCAACCACGTCAACGTCAACGCCCACGACCACGGCGGCCACTTCATCCCCTGGGAGAACCCCGACGCCTGGGTGAGCGACCTGCGCCGCACCTTCCGCGGCCGCAGGCCCTGAACCACCCTGCGGGCTCGTCCGGCGACGGGCCGGGCGGCGGTGGTACGGGGCCGGCGGAGTGGAATTCTTCCTCGGCGGCGCCGCACAGGGGGCCGCCCGCGTCCACGTCGACCCGAGAGATCCGGTAGCGGGACGGGAACCGCGACTTCGCCGCCGGCGTCCCCGTTCAGACCAGGTCGTCTACGACCGGGGCCTGGACCGGGGCCCGGTCGGGGCGCAGCTCGGGAGGCAGCGGTGCTCGTGGCTCCTTGAGTTCCGAGCAGATCCCGGGCCGGTCGGCCGGCCCGGCCGACCCACGGCGTGCCGGAGGAGGCACGCGGCCGAACCTCCGCCCCTGCAGAAGAAAGACAGTGATGACTCAGCAAGATCACCAGGCCCTGGCCGCACCCGGGCCGGACGCGCCCGAGCGGGTCCCGGGAACCCCGGCCGGGCGGAGTCCTTCGCGGTCGATACGGCCGTGGCTGCCGGCTTCGCTGTGCGTCCTGGGGTTCGTGGCGGTCTACCTGCTCGCTGTCTGGACCCCGTTCGGGCAGCGGGGGGAGAACTCCCTGATGAACGGGAACGGCGGCGAACCGGCGTGGATCTACGACTGGTCGGGGTCGGTCTACGACTCGGCGGCCATGCCCCCGCTGGAGTTCACGGCCTTGCCCACCCTGGTCGTGGGCATGGCCGTGATCGTGGTCGTCGCCCTGGTGCGGCGGTGCTGGTGGCAGGGCTGCGCGGCGATCGCGGTCGTCCTGGGCACGTTCGGGGGCACCGAGGTGTGCAGCAAGGTGGTCCTGCCCCGCCCCGATCTGGTGAACGCGCCCGCCATGCTGACGGAGGTGAGCTTCCCCAGCGGGCACGCGGCCGTCCCCGTCGGGCTGGTCCTCGGTGCCGCGCTCGTCGCCTCCCCGCGTCTGCGCCCCTACGTCACCGCGGTCGGCATGCTGTGGCTCACCGTCACCGCCGGTGCCGTGCAGGCGCTCTACCACCACCGGCCCAGCGACGTGCTGGGGGCCACGCTGCTGGGCTGCGCCTGTTACGGTCTCGCGCTCTGGCTGCTGCCGTCCTCCGCCGCACCGGGCGTCGCGCGGAGTCCGCGTGCGCTGTCGGCCGTCGCCCTCGCACTGTCGGCGGCCGCCGCGCTCGCCGCCGGTGCGCGGGACGACTCCGTCACGGGACCGCTGGTCTTCGCGGCAGCGGCCTTCCTGTGTGCGGTCCTGGTCTGGGTCACCGTGGTGGAGGGCCCCGCCCGCATCGCGCGTCGTGCGCGGCCCGCAGTGCGCTGACCGCCCGGCTGGGGCCCCGTCCGGTGCTGAAGGTGTCCGATGCGGACGCCTTCCGCCCCGGCCCCGAGGTGGAGGTGGTGACCCCGTTCGAGGACACCACTTCGGGACCAGGCTGATGACCGTCCGCGACCCGGACGGGCGGCCGTGGAGCCTCCGGGCCCCGGCGAAGGACCGGCCGCAAGGAGACGGAGCCGGCCCCGTGACCGTGGTCGGGCGGTGAGCCGTCAGGCGCTGGGTTGCTGAGAACACGGAACAGGCCGACCCGCCGGTGGTGCCGGTGGGTCGGCCTGTTGCGTGGGTGTGCGTCGGCCTAGCGGCGGCTGGTCCGCGCTCGCAGGCGGCGGGCCACGAGGGTGGTCGTGGCGCGCAGGGCCAGTCCGATCACCGGTGCGAGGAGCAGGGTGCACCAGGTGCGGGCGGTGGCGTCGGCGGTGAGGCGGTCGGCGAGCAGGTAGGCGGCGAGGAAGGACGGGGCGAGCCAGGCCCCGTTGGTCGCGGCGAGGCGCAGCGGGCTCGCCCGGCGCGTTGTGGGTTCCTCCGTCGATGTCATATGAACCTCCTGACCACGCCGATCACCTTGTCGACGATCCGCTGGGAGACGCCTCGGTCGAAGACGAAACCGGCGAGGCAGCCTGCGACGGCCCAGACGATGCGCTGTTTCCACCCGCCGCTGCCGAACAGTACACCGGCGCAGGCGCCGCCGGCGCAGTTGCCGATGTGGAGCGCCCAGGGTGCCAGGAAGGGGATCCAGGCGGCCACGGCCGCGGTGACGGACAGTTGGACGGCGCGGGCGACGGCGGCCTTGAGCGCGGCCTTCAGCCAGCCGGGCATCCGGCCGTTGAGGTCGGTGCAGTTGACCGGGTCGGCGTTGCAGTAGTCGTAGGCGTTGGCGCTCGCTCCCTGGACCGGGTCGGGGGAGAGGAAGCGGCCGGTGGCCGGGTTGTAGAGGCGCGCTCCCATGAGGGTGAGGGCGCTCGGGGTGTCGTCGGAGCGCTGCTTGTCGCCGAGCCAGGCGTAGCGGGTGCCGGGCTGGCCGGTGCGCGGCTGGCCGTACTCGTCGTAGTCGAGGACGGTGGGCGCGACGGCGGTGTCCAGCGGCAGCCGCAGGGTGATGTCGCCGTGCAGGTTGGCGAGTTGCAGGACGGTGCCGCCGGTCTTCGCGGTGGTGGCGGCGAGGGTGCCGGCGGGGCCGGTGACGTTGCGGGTCAGGGTGCCCGCGGTGTCCTCGGTGATCCAGCGGGGGCTGTCGGTGTCGGAGCCGTAGTGGTTGGTCCGCAGACCGGTCTGGGCCCAGGTGCCGGCGGTGTTGGTCTCGGTGGTCCAGGCGCGGAAGCGCTGGGCCGAGTCGAGGGTCCAGCTCTGCCGGTTGGTGCCGCTGGTCTGCTGCTGCACCAGGTCGGTGTTGTAGTACGCGACGGTGCTGCCGGGCAGGGCGGTGGTGCGGCCGAACGCGTCGTAGGTGTAGCCGGGGTTCACCAGGCGGTCGGCGGTGTCGTAGGTGCTGGTCTGGCCGGTGCCCCCGGTGGTGGTGCAGGTCTGGCCGCGGGCGGCGTCGGCGGTGGCCAGCGCGGTGCGGTTGGTGTCGCGGTCGAAGGTGTAGGTGCGGGTGGTGCAGACGGCGTCGGTCGAGGTGTCCTGGACCTGGAGGAGCCGGCCGGCCCGGTCGTAGGCGTAGGTCTGGGCCGCGGTGACGCCGGGGGTGCCGGTGTGGGTGGCCCGCTGGCCGTGGATGGTCTCGGTGATGCCGTCGGAGACCAGCACGAGGCCGTCGCTGTCGCGGGTGTAGGTGCGGCCGGTGGTGGTGCCGGCCGGGTCCTTGTCGTCGGTCCGGGTGTAGCCGCCGGGCAGGCCCTGGGTGAGCGGCGTGCCGTCGGCGTCGTAGCGGGCGGTGAGGGTGCCGGCGACGGAGTCCGTCACCGAGGTCGCCAGGCCGCGCGGGTCGACGGCGGTGTCGTACGTGTAGGTGGTGGTGGAGGGGGAGGTGTCGGTGACCTTGGTGGGGCGGTTGAGGGCGTCGTACTCCGTGGTGGTGACGGCGCCGTCGGCGTCGGTGTAGGAGATCAGGCGGCCGAGTTCGTCGTAGCCCTTGGTGAGGGTTCCGCCGGTGGCGGAGGTCTGGCGGGTGACGGCGCCGGTGCCCGGGTGGTACGTGGTGGTGGCGGCGGGGGCCGGGGTACCGAGGCCGTCGGTGACGGTGACGGTGGTGGGGCGCCCCGCCGTGTCGGTGTCGGTCACGGTGGTGCGGGTGACGCCGTTGGCCGTCTCGGTGGTGCGGGTGACCTGGCCGAACTGCCCGTACTGGGTTGTCCTGGTGGGCAGTTGTGCGGGGTTGGCGCCGCCGCCGGTGATGGCCGCGGCGGGCCCGGTCTGGCAGACGAGGTCGGCCCACTCGGGGCGGTTGCCGCAGGTGCCGGTGCCGCCGGCGGTGTAGTAGGTGGTCCAGCCGGCGGCCGCGTCGGAGCCGGTGGAGGCCGGTTGCCGGGTCGAGACGACCCGGCCCTGGCTGTCGTAGCCGGTGGTGGTGGTCAGGGCGAGGCCGCCGCTGTCCCTGATCTGCGCGGTGGGCACGCCGAGCGCCCAGTCGTACGTGGTCCGGTCCTGGCGGGCGTCGACCAGCAGGTCGGGCCAGGCGCGCAGCCGGGCGCCGGTGGTGGTGAGGGTGATCTGGTTCTTGATCTTGGCGGTGCCGTCGGTCGGCCGGCCCTCGTCGTAGGTCTTCACGGTGTGCTGGCGGGCGGGCAGTTGGGTACCGGCCTTCGCCAGGACCGTCGTACCGGAGGTGGCGTCGGCGGCGAGGGTGATGCGGTGGAGCGGGTCGTAGACGTCGGTCTCCTGCTGGCCGTCCGCGCTGTAGGCGCTGCTGCTCGACAGGAGCCGGGCGCGGTCGGCGGAGGGCAGGGTGTCGATGCCGAGGTCGGCCAGTTCGGCCTTGGCCGCGGGGGTGGCCCCGAGGGCGAGCTCGCGGTTGGCCGCGGTCAGGCTGCGGACCTGGTGGCCCTGGTTGTCGTACTCGGTGGTGGTGAGGTGGTGGCCCGGGGTGGCCTGGTTGACCTGGCGGCCGGAGGCGTTCAGGTAGGTGACGCTCGCCCGGGTGTAGTCGCCGGCGCCGAGGTCGGCGGCGTTGTTGGGGGCGGGGGCCTGGTCCGGCGGGAACACCGCGGTGGCGTCGGTCGGCAGGTCGCTCTGGCCCCAGGCGGAGGCGGCGGGCGCGGAGAGGTCCTCCGGTGCCTTCGCCCCGGAGAGCGGGACGCCGTAGACGACGGTGGTGGTGGCGGTGCCGTTCACGGTGCCCGTGGTGCCGGGGGCGAGGGTGTCGTGCCAGGTCTTCGTCAGCATGCCCGGGCCCGCGGCCGGGTTGGTGGCGACGGTGCCGTACGCCAGCGAGGTGGCACGGGTGCCGCTGAGCTGGACGGAGGAGAGCAGGCCGTCGTCCGCGCCCTGGGTGTAGTAGGTGTACTGGTTCTGGCTGCTCTGGCCGAGCCGCGGGTCCCAGGTCTGGCGCAGCCGCCCGGCCGAGTCGTAGCGGTAGACGGCGACGTCGGTGGCGGTGGCGGCGGCTGCTCCGGGCGCGGTGCTCCAGAGCCTGATCGCGCTGACCTGCCCGGCGACGTCACCGAACTCGGTGTCGGTGGTGACGCCGGTGGCGGTGGTCGCGGTGGCGTAGACGAACTGCAGGACGCGGCAGCCCTTGGCGGCGACGTTCGCCGCGCACACCGCCGGGGTGGCCGCGGAGGTCGGCGCGATGACGAGCTTCGGCCGGGCCAGCGTCCTCCCGCCGACCACGGTCGTCTCCGACACCACGCTGGTGGTGGTGTTGGCCAGCCCGCCGAGGAGCGTGGAGGTCACCGTCCAGGTGGCGGCGGCCGGATCGGCCTTGGCGAAGGTGGTGACGGTGCCCTCGGTGCCGGAGAGCGTGAAGCCGGCGCCGAAGGAGCCGCTCAGGGTGAGGTCCTCGCTGCCCGGCTCGGGTGCCCAGCCGTCGCCGGCCGCGTTCGAGGTGAAGGAGACGGCGGAGCCGTCGGCGGCCATCACGCTGAGCGAGGTGCCGGAGGTCCTGCGGATCTCCGTGTACTCCGAGGCGGACAGGCTCGACGACACGCCGGACACCCAGTTGGGGCCGAAGATCGCCGCCTGGCCGTCCTGGCCGGCGGCGGCCCGCGGGTCACGCGAGGAGTGCGTGCGGCCGACCGTCATGCCGAACAGCGAGACGTCGGTGGCCGGGACCCTGAGGTCGCCGGTGAGCAGGTTCAGCGCACCCGGGCCGACGTTCTCCGTCGCCGCGCCGTCGGCCTTGCGGTCGACGACGACCCGCACCGGCTCGGAGGAGACGGCCGCGGCGCCGGGCCCGGTGAAGTCCGCGCGGAGCTGGACGGTGCCGTCCGGGGTCACCGTGGAGGTGGCGTTCCAGGTGAGCGCCGGGCTCTTTCCCGAGGCGAGGGGCACGGGCCAGGCCGCCAGCGCGGCACCGCCGTTGGTGATGTCGCCGGCGGGGATCCGCGTCCAGGCGTCGGCGTCGGAGCGCCGCCAGGAGAAGGCCACCTGGTCGTACCGGGCGGCGTCGGCCTCGGCGGTGAGCGGTAGGCGCGCCGCGGTGCGGGTGCCGTCGTTCGGGGAGATGACACCGCCCGCGCCGACCTGGAAGGTGTGGGTACGGGCCTCGGACTTGTTCTCCGCCCGGTCCACCGCCCGCACCTGCAGGGTGTTGGTGCCGGCCTTGGCCGGGGTCACGGTGAAGGTCACCGGCGCGGCGGAGCCGTTCGTCGCGACCTTCGTCCAGGTCGCGCCGTCGAGCGTCCACTCCAGCGCGTTCTGGTCACCGGCCGGCGGGGTGGCGGTGAAGGAACCGGCCTGGCCGGGGCCCTTGACCCACTGGCCCGACGGGTAGTCGGTGGAGGAGAGCGCGGCGGGCGCCGAGGGGGCGGAGGTGTCGACCGTGAACGTCGCCCACGCAGACCAGTTGTTGTTGTAGTGCAGCCCGTCGTACGGGGAGGTGCGGAACCTGTACGTCCTGCCGTTGGTCAGCACACCGGCCGGGACCTTGACGGAGGCCGGGGCCCCGCTCGGCACGTACGGGGAGACCAGGACGTTGCCCACCTGGGTGTCGGTGGCGGCGTCGAAGATCTGGAAGGTGCCGTCGACCTTGTCGTTGTTCGGGTCGACGAAGGTGTCGCGCAGCGTCGGGGTGGTGGAGTTGACCCACCAGGTGCCGGCGGCGTCCTTGGAGAACGGGGAGCCGGCCTGCTGGTCCGTCCCGGTTCGCGGGCGGTAGTTGTACGTCACCGTCAGCTTCGGGACGTTGGTGGCGGCGTTGGCGGAGTTCACCTCCTTCCAGTACTTGGTGTTGGTCTCGTCCGGGGCGCGCAGCCCCATGCCCGAGGTGGTGTTCTTCGCCGACGTCCAGGTCTGCACCAGGTTGGTGACGTCCGCGGTGATCCAGCCGTCGCCGCCGCAGGCGTCCCGGCCCTTGGTCTCGGTGCCGGTGGCCTTCTTGGCGTTCCAGGAGGGCTGCGCCGTCCAGCGCGAGGCGGTCGAGGCGAGACCGGTGTCCCAGACGTCCCACGCGTAGGGCTGGCAGTCGCTGTTGCCGGAGTGGAAGTTGTACAGCGACAGGCTGGCGTTGGTGATCAGCGCGTCCGCGATCGGCGCGGTGTTCCAGTTGATGAACGACCGGGCCTGGCGGGAGGAGCCGTCCGCGTTCTTGGTACCGGAGTTGCCCCAGTAGATCTCGGTGTCGGCCGACCAGTCGACCGTCTCGCCCTGCTGCACCCGGGTGTCGAAGACGTTGCCGAGGGCCGTGGTGGACGGGTCGACCGTCACCGGGTACTGCGTCCTCGGGTCGGCGAGGAACGCGGCGTCCGGCGTGAACACCAGGTCGATGCCGTCGCCGCGCTGAACGACCTTCAGACCGACCTTCGCCTGCCGGGCGTGCTCGCCGGAGCCCTCGGCGGCGGCGGTCGCGTCCCACATCACCGGCGCCGGGAGGGCGGCCCGCCGCTCGCCGGTGCGCTTGTCGGTGAACAGCACGCCGCCGTCCGGCTGGACCTCGGCCTTCAGGCCGTCGGCCTTCAGCGGCATCGTGTACGAGAACCCGGCGGCGCTCGGGCGCTGCTTGAGCACCGTGTACTGCTCGAAGCCGGTCCGGGTGGCCTCCACGACCAGGTCGGCCGCGCCGTCCGCGATCGCGTCCCGGTAGGTGGCCTTCGTGCCGTCCAGGGCGGGCTTGGGCAGGCCGCCCCTCCACTGGAGCTCGACCTGCTGGTCGCCCTGCCCGAGGGTCACCAGGGTGCGGGCGTCGTCCGACGCCGCCTGCGCCTGGAGCAGCGACTTCGCCCGGGTGCCACCCGCGCCGGCGAGCCGCAGCGCGTGCGGGTGGGCCTTCGGTGCCACCGACCCGTCCGCGCCCGCCTGCAGGCCGAGGTCGACGTCCACCCACTGGCCGTCACGCTGGAAGCGGACCGGGCCCGCGAACAGCTCGGTGGTGAGCGAACCGTCCTTGTTCACCCACGTCGTCGACGTCTCCGTACGCTCGGAGAGCGCCTCCACCCGCTGCCCGGACAGCCGGGCGGCGACCCTCGCCGACGGGACGTCGGCGGCCGAGGTGGCCCACTGCCCGGCGCCCTTGCCCACGGACCCCGCGCCCGGCGCCGCGGCGAACGCCGTCTCGGACCCGGCCAGCAGCGACACCGCCACAGCGAGGGCCAGCGACCCGCTCACCGCCCGCATGCCAACGGGCCTGCCGGGTCTGCGTCGTGTGGTCATCCGTCTGTTCATATCGACTCCTTGAGACACCGTCGCTCGACGGCGCTCTCGGAGCATAGGAGTGGGCGGCAAGATCAAAGATGGGGTCAAATGACGCCAAAGGATCATCAAATAATGATCTTGTTTCGACAAGATTCACGTGATCGTGATCATGGCGTAGGCAACCGCGCCCGCGCCCCGCGCGTTACGTCAGCGGCGCCGGCCGCGCCGACCACTTACCGGCCGCCACCGCCGGTAGGGCGGGGCCGTTCCGTACCCCCGGCCTCCTGCGGGGGACGGGCTCAGCTGTCGTAGCGCCGCTCACCGGTGGCGAAATGGCGGGGTGAGACGGGTGTCGGCGAGGATCCGCTCGACGGTCTCGTCGAGGGTGCTGTGCTGCGGAACGACGCGTTCGAGGCCGCCGGGCAGAAGGTCGTGGGGCTGGTACCAGTCGGCCATGTCCTCGGGGGAGAACTCGGCGGCCTGGGGGCGGGTGGCGTGGCGGCGCACGGTCTCGTCGAAGTCGGCGTCGAGGTAGTACAGGTGGCTGCGGCCGCGGTGGTCGGCGGCGAGCCGGGCGAGCATCGGGCCGTAGCGCTCGGCGGCGAGGATGCCCTCGACGACGGTGTGGAAGCCGTGGTCGAGGGCGTGCCGGGCGACCAGGTCGATGAGGCCGATGTTCGCCCCGCCCGGGAGGTCGCGTTCGCGCAGGACGGTGCGCCGGAGCACGTCCTGGGCGACGACGGCCACGCCCCGTCCGTACGCGGCGCGCAGCCGCGCGGCGACGCTCGACTTGCCCGCCCCGCTCGGACCGCGGACCACCACCAGCACGGTGTCCTGAGTTCCCGTCACGCCGGTACCGTACCGGCAGTCGGGGGGCCGCCCGGCCGGCACGCGCCGAGGGCCATGACGGCGCCGGCCGCCACCGGACGGCTCACCGGCCGCGAGTGTCGGAGGTGCGCGGTACCGTCGCGGCATCCGACCGGAGGAGGACCGCATGGCGACCAGGTGGAGCTTGACGATCGACTGCGCGCACCCGGCGAAGCTGGCTGAGTTCTGGGCACTGGCGCTGGGCTATGCGGAGAAGCCCGCACCTGTGGGATTCGGGAGTTGGGAGGAATGGCTCTCCCACTACGGGATCCCGGAGGACGAGTGGGATGACGGCGCGTACCTCTGTGATCCCGAGGGGGTGGGCCCCACCATGTCCTTCCTGAAGGTGCCGGAGCCGAAGGCGGTGAAGAACCGGGTGCACGTGGACGTCCAGGTCGGTGGCGGCCGTGAGACACCGTGGGAGGTGCGATGGCCGCGCGTGGTCGAGGCGGTGGAGCGGTTGACCGCTGCGGGCGCGACCGTGGTCAGCGAGGAGGAGTTGGACGGCAGGCCCGATCATGTGGTGATGGCCGACCCGGAAGGAAACGAGTTCTGCCTGGTCTGACAGTCGAACTCCGCTCCGGGAGACCGCCGTACCGCATGGTGGGCGTCGCCTCCCGCCGCCCCGGGGGCCGGGGCGGCGGGGGCCGGTGGTGGTGTCAGGCACCGAAGGAGACCTGGTCGACCGTCCAGAAGGCGCTGTTGGTGCCCGTGTAGCGGAACTGCAGACGCGCGGTGGTGGCGCCGGCAGGCACGGTGACGGGCAGGTGCTCGACGGTGTTCAGGTCCGCGCGGTAGGACTTCACCAGCTGCGGGGCGCCGTCGTCGAAGACCACGTACACGTCGCCGGTCTGCGGCCCGTCGACCTTGTAGTCCGTCGCGAAGGACAGCGTGGCCCGGCCGAGGCCGGCGACCGGGTAGGCCGGGCTGACCAGGGTGGAGTCGAACTGGCCGGCGCCGTGCGCCTTGTCGTCCCACTCGTCGGAGTCGGCGACCGCGAAGACGTCGCGGGCCCGCACGTTGGTCTCCCGGCCCTGCCCGAGCTGGGTGGCGCTCCAGAACTCGTCGGTGGCGAAGGCCCAGCCGCGCCACTCCGTCACCCCGCCGCTGGGCATCCGGGAGTTGTCGATGCTCCAGCCGCTGGGCGGCGTGTGCGTCCAGCCCTTGACCCCGGCCGGGATGCCCGTCTCGTCCACCCGGCCCTGTAGGGCGGGGCGCAGCGCGTCGAAGGCGTCCGGGACGATCTCGTCGATCGGCTGCCCGTCCAGGCGCCAGGCGGGGTCGATCGCCGCGCCCTCGTGCCGGAGGACGGTCGGCGCGATGTCCACGGGCTTGACGTCGTAGCGCCGGGAGCCGGCCGGGTAGCCGGCGCCGTCGGCGATCACGAAGGTCTGCCGCTCGTTGGCGCTGTTGCCACCGTGTCCGCCGGCGTCGGTGTGCCCGTGGTCGGTGGTGACGACGATCAGCCAGTCCTCCGAGCCGTACGTGGCACGGGACTTGACGGCCTGCACGACCTGGCCGACCAGCGTGTCGACGGTGTGGATGGCGGCCGCGTACTGGGCGCTGGCGCCGCCGGAGGCGTGCCCGGCCTCGTCGACCCCGTCGAAGTGCAGGAAGGCGGCGTCCGGGTTGCCGTGGGCGAGGTAGTCGGCGGCGTCGGCGGCGGTCTTGGCGTCGTTCTCGCTCTCGGCGATCCGCAGGTCGGCCTTGCCGTTGAAGACGTTGCCGGTGATCGGGTTCCACGAGCCGATCACCAGCGTGGAGGTGGCCGGGTCGGCGGTCTCCAGTCGGCTGGCGAAGTCCGGGTACAGGTCGAATCGGGCGCCGGTGAACGCGTTGTCCTTGACCTGGTGCTTGTCGGGCCACACGCCGGTGGCGATGGTCGACCAGCCCGGCCCGGACAGGGTCGGCGCCAGTGGGTTGGCGTACAGGTTGCTGGTGGCGGTCATGCCGCCGGCCATCAGCGCCTTGAGGTTGGGCGCGTCGGCGGCCGCCAGCTTGTCGTAGCGGGTGCCGTCGACGCCGATGACCAGGGTCTTGGCCTGCTTGGTGCCGTCCGGCAGGCCCTTGTAGGCCGGGGCGGCTGAGGTGGGGGCGGCCGAGAGGGGGACGGCTGAGCCGGGGACGGCCGCGGGGGAGGCGCCGGCGGGCGCCGCCGGCAGCAGCACGGTGGCCGCGGCGGTGGCCGCGGCGACGGTCCGGATGGAGCGGGGGATGTGCACGGGGGCTCCCAACTAGGGGGCGACGCGGTGCGGTTGCACCGGCACTGAGGATGGGGCGGCCGCACGAGGACGAGCCCTCCCTGAATCCACGGTTGTATGAACAACCGCCGAAATTCAGTCCAGACCGGTTACCATTCCGTGATCTCAGGGGTGCCGAACCACCACTCGATAAGGTGGCGCGGTGAACCACGGCACCCCCCGGCCCCCCGTCGCCCCCGCCCGCTCCGGCGTCCCCGACCACGGCCGGGTGCCCAAGTACTACCTGGTCAAAGCCCAACTCGAAGACCTCATCGCCGACTTGGGGCCCGGCGGACGCCTGCCCACCGAAGCCGACCTCGCCGAACGCCACCACGTCGCCCGCGCCACCGTCCGCCAGGCCCTGCGCGACCTCCTCCTCGAAGGCCGCCTGCGCCGCCAGGGCCGTGGCACCGTCGTCGCCGGCCCCAAGATCGAACAGCCGCTCTCCCTCGCCAGCTACACCGAAGGCGTCACCCGCCAGGGACTGCGCCCCGGCCGCACCCTCATCACCCTCGACCGTCTTCCCGCCGACCCGCCCCTGGCCCAGCGCCTCGCCGTCCCCGAAGGCGAACCCCTCTGGCACCTGGAGCGCGTCCTGCGCGCTGACGAGGAACGCGTCGGCCTGGAGTCCACCTACGTCCCCGTCGCCCGAGTCCCGCACCTGGAGCGCGAGTTCGACCCCGAAGGCTCCTTCTACGGCTACCTGCGCGAACACGGTGTGCGGCTCGGCGGTGCCGACGAACGCATCGAGACCGTCCTCGCCACCCCCCGCGAAGCCCTGCTCATCGGCACCCCGCCCGCCCTGCCCATGCTGCTGCTCCACCGCCGCAGCCGCGACGCCGCCGGCCACCCCCTCGAACAGGTCCGCACCCTCTACCGCGGCGACCGCTTCAGCTTCACCCTCGCCCTGCACGCCCCCGACACGACCTGAAACCACTGGAGTCGAACGAGTGGCGACGGGTGCCGCCGGTGTTACGCAGGACCGCCGGACGCCGGTCGGGTGAGCCGGGTGAGCCGGGTGAGCCGGGTGAGCCGGTGCCACCAGGGGTGCGGTGGTGGCTGGGGTGCCTCGGCGGTGATCGGGACGAACCGGCTCCCGATCGGGGTGTCCCACTCGGTCAGCGCGGCGGGGAACCAGGTGACGGGCTTGGTGTCGTCGCGGTTGTTGGCCCAGGCGGCGACGCGCTCGGCGGTGTCCCGGCCGGGGAGCAGGCCGCGTTCGTCGGTGTCCGCTCCGAGGTCGCGTACGGCGTCCCGGTACAGGTCGTTGCAGAGCCAGCTGTGCAGCAGGCCGTGGTCGTAGCCGAGCACCTCCCAACCGAGTTCGCTCCCGCCTGCGGCCACCTCCGGGACGGGGGTGCGGCCGCCCCCGCCGCCGTCCCCGTCCCCGTCCCCGTCCCCGCCGCCGTCCCCGTCGTCGGCCCGGCCGCCGAGTCGGGCGAGCAGCACCGGCTCGTACGTCGCGGCCGCGCGGATGTCGGCGACGAAGCCGGCGGCGTGGTCGGCGGGCACCGACAGGGCGTACAGGCGCGCTTCCCCGGGCACTTGGAGCGGCGCGCAGGCCGTCAAGGCTTCCTCGGCGGTGTCGAACCAGTAGCCGTCCTGCGGGAGCCGGTCGATGAGGCAGTCGGACGCCGTGGTCAGCCGTTCCGTCCGGGGCAGGCTCGGGCCCGTCACCGGCTCGGGGATGGCCACGAAGTAGCCGGCGGGAAGAAGCGCCCCGCTGGCGGGCGAGGCCGGCCGAGCCGTGTCGGCGGGCGTCACGGATGCGCCGTGCCGGGGCCGGGTCAGCAGGGGAAGTGACTCGGCCGCGTGGTGCGGGCGGCGTTCGGCGAGCCAGAAGAGGTAGCCGCGCAGGTACTCCTCCAGCCCGTGGTCGAGGTAGGCGAGGTAGTCGCGCAGGCCCTGGGCGGAGTCCCGGTAGTGCTCCCGGTACTTGCCGCGGGCACGCGACCAGCGGTCGGAGACCACGTCGGCCCACTCGCGTACCCGTCCGCGTTCCTGCCACCACTCGCGTACCGCCGGGGCCGTCCAGTGGTCGTCGCCGTCCATGGCGAAGCCGCCGTGGCCGAAGAAGCAGCCGCTCAGCAGGTCATGGGTTTGCGCGGGGTCGGTCGGCTGGCGGTAGACGAACTCCATGCCGTCCAGCGGCCCGTGCTGGTCGTCGTAGGCGATGTGGAACGGTGCGTCCTGGCGGCCCATCTGCATGCTGTCGGTGTGGGCGCCGTAGAACGGGCCGGGGACGTTGCGCCAGTTGCGTTCCTCCCAGAGGCCGCCGAACTGGTCCAGGTGAGGTTGCTCGGTGAGCAGCCGTCGGGCGGTGGGCAGTGGGTCCCAGTAGCCGCCGGGCCCGTCGTGGTTTCGGTCGTCCACCGGTCGGACTCCGTTCTGTGGTTCTGGTCGCAGATGGCCGGGGGTGGTGTCCGGGGCCCTGTGGAGCGGGGCGAAGCGGGCTGCTGTCTGCTGCCCGACGGTCTCGGGTGTCAGCGGGTCGGGGTGTGAAGGATGCCGTTGATCAGGACGTCCAGGCCCCAGGTGTCGCGGTCGCCGGGGGAGAACAGCGCCTGCCGGAGCGAGGTGACCATCGGGTAGCGGTCGGCGGGCAGGGAGGCGTAGTGGCTGTCCGCCGCGGCGATGGTGTTCTCCTCGTCGGAGTCCTTGGTGTTGTAGGAGCTCTGCTCGGTGGCAGCGGCGGCGATGCGTCGCGATCCAGGATCTCAAGGCCGGCGCGCACGATGACGTCGCGGCTGAGGGGGGCCTTGGCGGGCCGCGCGCGGCGGCTGACGGGCTGCGTGCTCATCGGGTCCAGCCTATCCCTCGAACGAACACCGTTTGACACGAACGCCGTTCGTTTCCTATCGTCAGAGCGAACGGCGTTCGCGACGAATTGTGCCGAGGAAGCCGGCTGGGACCTCGCACGGATCCAGGCAGCCGGCACCCTGGAGAACCTCACCTCCCGGCTGCACTACTCCGTGGTCACCACGCTCATGGACAACGCGACGATCTCCCCCACCAACCGCTACTGGGAGCTGGAGGGCGGCATGGACGTCCTCACCGACGCCACGGCGGCACCGCTGAAGAACGACATCCGGATGGGCTGCCGGGTGACCCGCCTGGTCCAGACCGACACCGGCGTCCGGATCGAGACCTGCGCCGAGAGCGGCACCGAGGAGTCCTGCGACGGCGCCCCGACCGCACCGGACGAGTGCTTCGAGGGCGACTACGCGATCGTCACCATCCCGTTCAGCGCACTGCGCTTCCGCAGGGTCCAGCCGTCGATGTCCTACCCCAAGCGCCGGGCCGTCTCCGACCTGCACTACGCCCCGGCCACCAAGGTGCTGCTGGAGTTCAAGACCCGGTTCTGGGAGAACAGCCCGGACGGCTTCACCGGAGGCGGCTGCACCAGCGACAGCCCCAGCCGCTTCACCTACCTCCCCTCCCACGCGCCCGCCAGCTCACCGGGCGGCGTCGTGCTCGCCTCCTACACCTGGTCCGACGACGCCATGCGCTGGGACTCCCTGACCGAGGGCGAGCGGTACGCCTTCGCCCTCGACGACATGGAACAGCTCTTCGGCCCGGTCGTCCGCCGCGAGTACACCGGCGTGGGCGCCACCCAGCCCTGGACCAGGGCCCGCTACGCACTCGGCCAGGCAGCCGTGTTCACCCCGGGCCAGTTGCGCGAACTGCACCCGGCAACCCGCACGGTGGAGGGCCGCGTCCACTTCGCCGGCGAGCACACCAGCCTCAAACCCGCCTGGATCGAAGGCGCGCTCGAATCCGCCGTCCGCGCCTTCCTCGAAGTCCACCCGCGCTAGCCCGCCGACTCCCCGGCGTTACCCTCCGCAGGGGCCGGGCCCGCCACTGTCCCGCTGGGCTGCTGGACGCGATGGGGGCCGAACCGGACCCCTGGGTGACAGGACCGTGCTCAGAACGCCGCGACCGCCCTTGAAGACCACCGGTTCCACTACCGTCGGGAGCACCGGGTCATGACCGTCCGAGAGTTCGACGTCACCATCGTGGGCAACGGAGCACTGGGGCTCTTCCTGGCCAAGGAACTGATCGAGCGGGGGCAGGGCATCATCGCGGTGTGCGGTCACCGCTCGCGCGAGTACTGCGCGGCGCCCCGCTGAATGGTGACGATGAAGGGGAACCGCCCGCGCGTGGCGGCGGTGCCGCCCACCACGGCCCGCGCGCCAGGCGCCGCGACCACCATCGGCACCAGCAAACCGGCCAGCGCGATCCCGGCCGACAGCACCCTGCGCACCATCATCGTGCCCCGCGTGGCGGGACGGAGAGTCCTTGTCATGCGAGCATCGTGTCCGCTCCGAAACTGCCGGTCCACGCGTCATGGTTCCGTTGCCCGGAGCTTGGCCGTGGCGGTCTGCGGCTCACCGCTCAAGTGCAGGTGGGCGAAGCTGTCGGACACGGCGGACGGGCTCCTTGCGGACGGGGAGCAAAGACGCCCCACGCTAGCGGTTCGGGGCTGGCGACTCGCCGTGATGGGCGGGGAAGGCCGGAGATTTGACGAGACCTTCCCGCCGCTTTGACGCCCTGGTGATGTCGCCCCCCGCCCGTCGCGCGAGCACCTGCTCGAACCGCTCCACCGCGCCCGTCACGTGACCGGTAGCGCCTGTGCCGTCCGGCGCGCAGGCTGATGACATGGACGCCATCGCGCTTGGAAACGTGGAGATCACCCGCGTGGTCGAGCTGGCCGCCCGGGGCCGCGCCCGCGACTACGTGTTCCCCGACGTGCCCGTCGAGCACTGGCGAGCGCACGAGAACTGGCTCGCCCCCACCTTTCTGGACCCGGTCGCCGACGAGATCCACGTGATGATCCAGACCTGGCTGATCCGCAGCGAGGGCCGGACGATCCTGATCGACACCGGTATCGGCAACGACCGGGAGCGCCCGGCCATGCCGGCATTCCACCATCTGAACACCCACTACCTCGAAGAGCTGGCCGCGGCGGGCGTCCGCCCGCAGGACGTGGACACGGTGATCTGCACCCATGTCCACGGCGACCACGTCGGCTGGAACACCCGCCGGACGGACGACGGAGCGTGGCGACCCACCTTCCCCAACGCCCGGTACGTCATCTCGCGCGCCGACTTCGACTACTGGAACCCGGCGAACGGACACCGGACCCGCTCCGGCCCCCGGATGGCCAACGTCTTCGAGGACAGCGTCGCCCCCGTGCACCAGGCCGGACAGACCGTGCTGTGGGAGGGCGACCACTACGACGTCGACGCCCGGCTCCGGATCGAGCCCGCCCCCGGCCACACACCCGGCTCCTGCGTCGTATGGCTGCGATCGGGCACCGACCGGGCGGTGTTCGCCGGGGACCTGCTGCACAGCCCACTGCAGATCGTGGAGCCCGACGACTGCCCCAGCTTCGACGAGGACGAGCCCCGCGCCCGGAACAGCCGACGCCGGGTCCTGGGAGAGGCCGCGGACCGGGGCGCCCTGCTGCTCCCCGCGCATCTCCCCGGGCCGGGCGCAGCCGAGGTGCGGCGCGCCGGGGACCGGTTCGCGGTGAAGGAGTGGGCGGCATGGCGGTGAGGCCCTTTCCCGGACCGACCCCAGGTCGCACGCCCCTGACCTGGAAGCTCGAGCAACCCGGAGCAATCCGCACAGAAGGGTCCGGAGCAATCCGCACAGAAGGGTTTGGACGCCATGACCACCGTTGCCGCCTACGCCGCACCCGCGGCCAGGGCCCCGCTGGAGCGCACCACCATCGAGCGCCGCGCCGTCGGTGAGAACGACGTGCTGATCGACATCGCCTACGTCGGCATCTGCCACTCCGACATCCACCAGGCCCGCGAGGGCTGGGGCAAGGCGATCTTCCCGATGGTGCCCGGCCACGAGATCACGGGCGTCGTCACGGAGGTCGGCCCCGGCGTGACGAAGTTCGAGGTCGGGGACCGGGCCGGCGTCGGCTGCATGGCCGACTCCTGCCGCGAGTGCGAGAACTGCAGGGCCGGCCTGGAGCAGTACTGCGCCGACGGTCCGATCTGGACCTACAACGCTACTGGCAAGGACGGGCAGCCCACGTACGGCGGTTACTCGCAGAAGATCGTCGTCGACGAGAACTACGTCGTGCGCGTCCCGGACGCCCTGTCGCTGGACACCGCCGCCCCGCTGCTGTGCGCGGGCATCACGACCTACTCGCCGCTGCGGCACTGGAACGTCGGCCCCGGCAAGAAGGTCGCCGTCATCGGCCTCGGCGGGCTCGGCCACATGGGCGTGCAGATCGCGCACGCCCTCGGCGCCGACGTCACCGTGCTGTCCCAGTCCCTGCGCAAGAAGGACGACGGCCTGCGGCTGGGCGCCGACCACTACCGCGCCACCAGTGACCCGGCGACCTTCGAGGAACTCGCGGGCACCTTCGACCTCATCCTCAACACCGTCTCCGCGCCGCTCGACTTCGCGGCCTACTTCTCGCTGCTGCGCACCGACGGCGCCCTGGTCAACCTCGGTCTCCCGGAGGAGCCGGTGCAGATCACGCTCCAGTCGCTGTCCGGCAACCGCCGCAGCGTGAGCAGCTCGGGCATCGGCGGCATCGCCGAGACCCAGGAGATGCTGGACTTCTGCGCCGAGCACCAGGTGGCGGCCGAGATCGAGCTGATCCGCGCGGACCAGGTCAACGAGGCCTACGAGCGGGTCCTCGCCAGCGACGTCCGCTACCGCTTCGTCATCGACACCGCCACCATCTGACATCGTCCGGCCACGGCCAACGGCTCTGGTCGCGTCGTGGCCGGCCACGGGGACGGTCGGTCTTACGGCTGTGAACACATCGTGGAGGGCACTGTGCAACCGATCCTGGTGACCGGGGCCGCCGGCCGCGTGGGCGCCGTCGGACGGTCCGTGGTCGAGGACCTGCGGCGACGAGGCCTCCCGGTCCGCGCCATGGTGCGTCACGATGACGAGCGTGCCCGAGTGCTGCGTGCGACGGGCGCCGAGGTCGTCGTCGGGGACCTGACCCGCACCGACGACGTGGCCGAGGCGCTGGCCGGCTGCGGGCGGGTGTACTTCGGCATGGGCGTCTCCGCCCAGTACCTGGAAGCCGCCGTCACGACCGCGGCCGTGGCGCGGGAGGCCGGGCAGCTGGAGGTGTTCGTGAACATGTCACAGCTGACCGTCTCCGAGCTGGGCCTGACCGGCGCGGGTGAGTCGCACCAGCACCGGCAGCAGTGGCTGGTGGAGCAGGTTCTCGCCTGGTCGGGGCTGCCCGTCGTCGGGATCAGGCCCACGGTGTTCCTGGAGAATCCGCTCTTCCGGGTCGGTCTGTCCTCGATCGCGACGGACGGCACCATCAGGCTGCCCCTCGGGCGGGCGCGGACCTCCCCCGTGGCGGCTGCGGACGTCGCCGCGGTCGTGGCGGAGATCCTGGCCGAGCCGAGCCCGCACCTCGGCCGGGTCTACGAGCTGACCGGCCCGCGCTCGCTGGACGGCCCGGCCATCGCTGCGGAGGTCTCCGCGGCCCTCGGCCGACCGGTCGGTTACGTGGACGTCCCTCTGGAGGAGTGGATCGACCGTGATCTGGGGCCCCTGGAGCTGCCGGAACACGTGTTCCAGCACATCTCCACCATGGCCCGGCTCCACGCCGAGAACCGCTACGACCGCCAGGCCGACGGCGTCGAGCAGGTCACCGGGCGCCCCGCCGCAGGAGTGGGCGACTTCGTCCGGCAGAACGCCGACCGGTTCGCCCGGTGAAGTCGGGCGACCCAGCCGCCCGCCGTCCAGGGCGAGACGATGATGCACGGCACCCGGAAGCCGCCGCCGATCGGCAGGCCGCCGACGAACTCGCCCGGCGCCGCGGCCGCGGGCGCCGGTGTGGCGGCACGTGGTCGCCCTCCTCGCCGACCCGCGCTGCGCCTACAGCACTCGGTATGGTCGGCGCCGACTGTCGACCTGCTGTCTTCCGAGGGGGCCGGCCCCGTGTCGATCCCCTTGCCCGCTTCCCGGACTCGGGTGCGTCGCCCCGCGCAACGGTGTTGCGGTGGATGCAACACGAGCCGAGCGGCGGATCTCCCGGGTGTGGCGCACCTGGCGCTGGCAGTGGGCGTCTCCTGCTCCGACCGTCCCAGAAGCGGCAAGACGGCCGGGGAGCAATGCTGGCGCCCGTCAGTCCGATGCCGCCGCCGGGCATTGACCTCGCGTCAGCTCTGCCCGTCCCGTTGGCTCGAGTCGTCGCAGCGCAGTTCGCGATCCGTCCGGCGGGGCCGGGAGGCAGGGCCTGGTGCTGGAAACCGGACACTTCCATTCCGGTATGGGGCGGCCATGTGTCCGCTTTTGATCTGCGGACGGTCGACCTCGACGGGATGAACGGGACGTTTGCCGGGGCGGGTGGTGCAGGGAGGTGCCGGAGTTGTCTGTATGACTGGTGGGCCTGGGTGGTCGTTCGGCGGGTTTGTGCCTCTCGGGCCACCGGCTGCCGTTGCTACGTTCCGTAGGCGCACCGGCACCTTCCCGCACGACAGCAGGCGCGGTACGGCCACCCCGCTGGCCGTACCGCGCCTGCTGCTGCCAGCCGCGTTCAAGGGTGACGGTCGAGGAATGCGAGACGTGAGGAACAAGGCATCTCCGCCGGCATTGGCCTCGCCCGTGGCGGTGTCGAAGCGGACCACGGCCGGACCGGCCCCCGCATGGTGGGGCGAGGCGCGGTTCAGCCGGTGACGGCCGGCTCGTGAACCACGGCTGCCCTGGCGGTGAGGGCGAGGCCGTAGCGGCGAAGGAGGAGGACGGCGGTGGTGGCGAGGCCGATGAGCAGGCCGAGCCACAGGCCGCGGGTCTCGCCGCCGAGGGGGTAGGCGAGGAGCCAGGCGGCGGGCAGGCCGACGAGCCAGTAGCCGATGAGGGTGATGCGGAAGCCGCTCTTGGTGTCGTCCAGGCCGCGGAGCAGTCCGACGCCGATGTTCTGGGCGCAGTCGAAGAACTGGAGGACGGCGACGACGGCCAGGAGGCCGGTGGCGATGTGCAGGCCCTGCTGGTCGGCGGGCGTGCCGGGGTCGAAGTAGGGCCGCAGGACGAGGGCGGGGAGGGTGAGGTAGGCGATGCCGACGAGGGTGGTGACGACGGCTCCGCAGGCGAGGGCGGTGTTCTTGATGCGGCGGGCGGCGGCGTACTCGCCGAGGGCGAGTTCGCGGCTGACGTTGATGGAGGCGGCGTGGGAGAGGCCGACGGCGACCTGGAAGACGATGTAGATCAGCTGGTTGACGGCGGTGTGGGCGGCGAGGGCGGCGGCGCCGAAGCTGCCGGCGAGCAGGGCGGTGACGGAGAAGAAGCCGGCCTCGGAGCCGTAGGTGGCGGCGATCGGGGTGCCGAGGCCGAGCAGGCGTCGCACCGTGGGTACGTCCGCGCGCCAGAAGTCCAGGCTCAGCAGCGGTGCGAGCTGGGGATCGCGCCGGGCTGAGGCGTAGAGGGCGAGGAAGGAGAGCAGGTAGACGCTGCTGGTGGCCACCCCGATGCCGGTGAGGCCGAGCTTCGGCAGGCCCCACGTGCCGTGGATGAAGGCCCAGTTGAGCCCGGCGTTGATGGCGACGGAGGCGATGGTGATCTGCAGCAGTGCCTGCGGGCGGCGCATGCCGACGGTGAACTGGCGGATCGCCTGGAACCAGAGGCAGGGCAGCAGGCCGGGCGCGAGCGCGGCGAGCATGCTCTGAGCACGGTGGGCGACGTCCGCGTCCTGGCCGAGGAAGGTGGCGGCCTGGCCGATGAGGACCATCAGGACGGCGCCGGCGATGCCGGCGAGCGTGGCGACGGCCATCGCCGCCCGGACCAGGCCGCGTACGTCGGTCGTGGTGAGGGCGACCTGGGCGAGCTGGGTGAGGGCGAGCGGGACGGCGAGGACGGCGAGGGCGCGGCTGTCGCGGGCGAGGGTGGTTGGCTGCTGCATCGTGGGTATCAGTTCCTGCGGAGTTTGGTCAGCGTCTCGTCGATCCCGGCTTCGACCGCCGGGTCGAGGAGGTCGCGGGCGGTCATCCAGTCGTCGTTGAAGACGGTGTCCATGTACTTCTCGCCTCCGTCGTTGATGAAGGCGACCATAACGGCGTCGGGCGGCAGTTGGCCGAGGCGGTCGAGGGCCTCGTACACGACGCCGCCGGCGGAGCCGCCGATGAGCAGGCCGGTGCGGCGGGCGACGGCGCGGGCGGTGGCGAAGGCCTCGATGTCGCCGACCTTGACGCCTTCGTCGATGAGGTCGTAGTCGACGAGCAGGCCGATGGTGGCGCCTTCGGGGGTGCCGGTGCCGGACTGGTAGTAGTCGTGGGCGGGCGGGCCGAAGGCGATCGAGCCCTTGGGTTCGACGCCCACGACGGCGACGTCGGGCACGGACTTCTTGAGCTCGCGGGCGGTGCCGCAGAGTCCGCCGCCGGTGCCGACGGCGCCGATCAGTACGTCGACCCGGTTGTCGAGGGCCTGGGCGATCTCGCGGCCGACGGCGTAGTAGCCGACCGCGTTGCTGGGGTTGTTGTGCTGTTCGGTGAAGAAGGTGTTGTCCTTGCCGCGGGCCATGTCCTCGGCGAGTTCCTCGCGGGCGGCGGTGTGGAGTTCCTCGCCGTCGGTGTCGGCGTCGACGTAGACGAGTTCGGTGCCCATGGCCTTCATGCCGCGCAGTTTGTCGGCGGCGGCGTGGTTGTCGACGACGGCGGTGAAGCGGTAGCCGCCTTCGGCGGCGACGACGGCGAGTCCGAGGCCGGTGTTGCCGGAGGTGGACTCGATGATGTGGCCGCCCTCGCGCAGGTCGCCGCGCTGCTCGGCGTCGAGGACCATCTGGCGGGCCATCCGGATCTTGGCGCTGCCGGTGGGGTTGTACATCTCCAGCTTGAGGAGCAGGCGGGCGCCGTTGTCGGCGCGGGCGAGTTCGAACAGCGGGGTGTAGCCGATGAGGTCGGATATCCGGCTGACCACCGGGGGGCGGTGCAGGGCGTCGGTCATGGTGGGGCTCCGTGGGGACGGCGGGGCGGGGGTCAGCGGTCGAGGCGCCAGCGCGGGCGCCCGGCGTCGTCGAGTCGGTCGATGACGACCTTGGGCGGCAGCGGGAGTTCGTGGAAGGGGGACTCGTTGGAGTCCATCTGGTAGCCGGCGGTGTTGGGGTAGACGAGCAGGTCACCCACGCGCGGCCGCGTGGGAAAGGCGACCTTGCGCCAGGTCAGCAGGTCGGAGTCCAGGCAGCTGGCCCCGCCCACGCACGCCGGGTACGGCTGCCCCGAGTGACCGGTGTGGCCGCCGAGCAGGAGGGGGTCGGGCAGGTGTTCGCTGTTGAACCACTGCTCGGACAGGCTGAGGCTGGTGCCGTTCACGGTGACGATCCCGTACCCGGTGCGGTCCTTGACGCCCTGGACGCGGAACACCGACGATCCGGCGCGGTCCAGCAGGGCGCGACCGGGCTCCAGCAGCAGCGTCACCGCGGCTTGCCGCAGCCGCTCGGCGAGGCTCGCGCCGTCGCCGCCGGGGCTGGCGAGGATCGCGCGCAGCGCCAAGCGGTGGCGGGCCGACGTCCGCGCGTACGGCTACCCGGACCTCACGGGCAAGGTGTGGGTCGTCACCTGGAACGAGATCGAGGGCTTCCTGAACAGCGACCTGGACGGCACCTTCGTCCAGGGCCACGGCGTGAAGCTGACCCACCGGGCCGCCAAGGGCCGCTACACCCTCGGTAGCGAGGGCCAGCAGGCCAAGTGGCGCAGGGGCGCCGGCTTCCCGAAGACCTTCTACGAGACCACGGACTCCGTCGGCGGCGCGTCCTACTGGGTCAACGGCGACGACATCCGGCTCCGCGAGTCCTGAGCACGACCGGACAGGTCGAACCTCCTGCGCCGGCCGACGATGGGCACACCGTTCGTCGGCCGGCGCCGCCAGGCCCGTGACCACGTGGGACGGGGAGGTGCCGTACGTCGGCATGAAGGGGGCTTCGACGGAAGGGACTCGGTGATGTCCCCGGTGAACGCCGGGGAGCAGTCAGTGGTGGTGCACGGACCGGAGTCCCGTCGTCCCGTTGTTGCGGTGGGTGCCGGCCTCCTTCTGGGGCACGCCTCGGTCAGCCCGTGGCGTGGTTGGCCCAGAGCGACGGGTCGTCGACGTTCTCCTTGGTGACCAGGGGAGCGGGGAGCTGGTCCTCCAGGCCGTTGGGCAGGGAGATGATGGTCGAGTGGTGGTCGGTGGGCCCGGGTTGGAAGTTCCTGCCTTCGGCAGCGGCCTTGGCGTAGTACAGGGCGTACTTGGCGTAGAGGTCGGCGGGCTGGGAGACGGTCGCGTCGATGTCGCCCTTGCGGATCGCGTCGAACTCCTGCGGGATGCCGTCGTTGGAGACGATGGTGATGTGGCCGGGTTGGCCGGCGGGCTTGAGCAGGCCCTTCTGGCGTAGGAGATCGAGGGTGGGCTGGAGGAAGACGCCGCCGGCCTGCAGGTAGATGCCGTTCAGGTCCCGGTTGGCGGCGAGGGTGGACTGGAGCTTGGCGGAGGCGATGTCGCCCTTCCAGTCGGTGGGCAGCGCGATCACCTGGATACCGGGGTAGTTGTGTTTCATGCAGGCGGCGAATCCCTCGGAGCGTTCGTATCCGTTGATGGAGGTCAGCGCGCCCTGGAGCTCGGCCACCTTGCCCTTGCCGCCGAGCTGCTTGCCGAGGAACTCGCAGGCCTTGGTGCCGTACGTCTTGTTGTCGGTACGGACCACCATGTAGACGCTGCCGTGCTCCGGTTCGGTGTCCACGCTGATCGTGTGGATGTTGGCACGGAACAACTCGGAGAGTGTCGAATCGGTGGTCATGGTGTTCTGCGGCGCCATGACGATGGATTTGGGATGTCGGGCGGCCAGTGAGTGGACGTTGGCGGTGAACGTCGCGTCGTCGCCGTCCGAACGGGTCGGGGGCAGGACACTCAGCTGCTGGTCGTTGATCTCCTGCTGGAGGTACTTCGCGTACGCCTTCCAGAAGTCGGAGTCGGCGCGGGGGATGTCGATGCCGATCTGGGGGCGGTTGCCGGGGTCATCAGTGCCACCGCAGGCGGTGAGGCAGCCGGCGAGCAACACGGCGATGCAGCCCGTGCAGGTGGTCCGGATGGTTCGGCTCTTCATGTGTCAGACCGTCCTGGGTCGTGGGGGCCTTGCGCGCTGAGGGGGAGGGGAACGGATGTACGGGATTCGGCACGTCGCCGTCAGGCGATGGCGTCGAGGTCCGGGGGGTCGAGGTCCGGGGGGTCGGTGCCGGCGGCCAGCCAGTCCTCGACGGCGGCGACGTGCACGGTGCTGGCACTGGCGGCCAGGACGGCGTCGTGGTCGACCAGGGCCCGCCAGATGGCCTCGTGTTCGCGGTGGGCCTGCTCGCGGGCAGGGGTGTCGTGCGTACCGCGTACGATGCGCAGCCGCTGGGTGTGGGTGGAGAGGATGCCGAGCAGGGTGGACAGCACGGGGTTGCCGACGGCATCGGCGATGGTGCGGTGGAACTCGATGTCGAGCTCGATGAACTCCTCGATGCCGGCAGCCGCAGCGCTCCGGTCGAGGACGGCCCGCAGCGTTCGCAGGTGGTCGTCGGTGAGCAGGCCGGCGGCGAGGGCGGTGACCTGCGGCTCCAGCAGGCGCCGTACCTGGAGGAGTTGCCGGGCCGTGTGCCCGTGGGAGACGTCGGAGGCGAAGGCCATGGCTTCCAGCAGGAGGTGTGGCTCCAGGCCGGAGACGTAGGTGCCGTCGCCCTGCCGGGGGACGAGGATCCGCATCGCGGTGAGCGCCCGGACGGCCTCGCGCAGCGAGTTGCGGGACAGCCCGAGCTGGTCGGCGAGGTCGGCCTCGTTGGGGAGTCTCGCGCCGGGCAGCAGGGCGCCGGAGACGATCATTTCCTTGATCTTCTCGATGGCCTGGTCGGTCACCGCCATGGTGTTCGCCTCCTGCGTGCGGGCATGGGAGTGCTGGTCGGTCGAGTGGGCGGGGAGGGGGAGGCCGAAGCGGCGCGACCGGTTCCCGCGGAGTTGGTCGCGCCGCTTCGGTGGCTCTCGGGCCGGGGGCCCGTCACTCCTGTTTCTCGCCCGAGGCGAAGCGGGAGATGATCAGCGCGACGATGATGATCGCGCCGTTGAGGAACTGGTTCCACAGCGGCGGCACGCCCGCGAGGGTCATGACGTTGACCACGAGCTGGAGGGTCAGCACACCGGTCAGGGCACCGAAGAGGGTGCCGCGGCCGCCGTTGAGGCTGACGCCGCCGATGACGGTGGCGGCGAAGACCTGGAAGATCCACCCGTTGCCCTGGTCGGCGGAGATGGAGCCGTAGTGGCCGGTGTAGAGGACGCCGGCGAAGGCGGCCAGCAGGCTGCCGAGGATCAGCACGGTCCAGGTGATCCGGTCGACCCGGATGCCGGCGGCGCGGGCGGCCTCGGGGTTGCCGCCGATCGCGTACAGGGCGCGGCCGTGGCGGAGCCAGGCGAGGGCACAGCCGCCGGCCAGGAAGAGCAGGGCGCAGACCCAGATCGCCGCGGGGACGCCGAGCCAGCTGGTGCTGCCGAGGTAGGTGAAGGAACCGGGCAGGTTGACGATCGACTGGCCCTGGGAGATCGCGACCTGGAGGCCGCGGAGCAGGGTGAGCGCGCCGAGGGTGACGATGAAGCCGTTGAGGCGCAGCTTGAGGATCAGGAACCCGTTGATCGCCCCGATGAGCGCGCCGACGGCCAGGCACAGCGGGATGGCCGTCCAGGAGGGAAGGAGCCCGAGGCCGTTGAAGCGCGCGCCGTGGTCGGGGAGGACCAGCCAGACGGCGATGACGGGGGCCACGCCGATCGTGGATTCCAGGGACAGGTCCATCCGGCCGACGACCAGGATCAGCGCCTCGGCCAGCACCAGCAGGCTCAGTTCGGTGGCCTGCTGGCCGACGCCCAGGAGGTTGTCGGTGGTGAGGAAGGCGGGTGAGACGACGAAGCCGATGACGCCGAGGACGAGCAGGACCGGTACGAGCGACAGGTCGCGGTAGCGGGCGAGGTCGAAGCGCCGGCCGGCCGGTGCGGTGCCGGCGGTGGTCGCGCGCGGGCTGACCTCAGTGGTGGGAGACATTGCGTTCCTTCGTGTCGGTCGGGCCGGACATGCCCTCCATGGCTGCGACCAGCTGTTCGTCGCTCCAGCCGTGCTCGAACTCGGCGACGACGCGGCCGTGGAACATGGCCACGACGCGGTCGCAGACCCGCAGGTCGTCGAGTTCGTCGGACACGATCAGAGCGCTCCTCCCGGCGTCGGCGACCTCGCGGACGGTGCCGAGCAGGAACTCCTTGGATTTGACGTCGACGCCGTTGGTGGGCCGGATGGCCACCAGGACGTGCGGCTCGGTGGCCAGGGCCCGCGCGATGACCACCTTCTGCTGGTTGCCGCCGGACAGTGCGGACACCGGGGCCGAGGGGCCGGGTGTCTTGATGTCGAGGTCGTCGATCATCCGCTCGGCGAAGGCCCGGGTACGGGAGGGCAGCACCGTGCCGAAGGGCCCGAGCTGGTCGGTGACGGTCAGGGTGGCGTTCTCGGCGACACTGCGCTGCGGGATGAGGCCCTGGAGGTGCCGGTCCTCGGGCACGAACCCGATGCCGGCCGCGAGAGCGGCGGGAACGCGCCCGGTGCGCACCGGGCGGCCCGCGACGGTGATCGTGCCGGCCTGCGGGCGGTGCAGACCGGCGATGGTCTCGCCGAGCCGGACGTTGCCGCTGGCGGCCGCGCCGGCCAGGCCCACGACCTCGCCGGCGTGCGCGGTCAGGGAGAAGTCCTGGTAGGCGCCGGCCAGGCTCAGGCCCGAGACGTCCAGCAGCGGGGCACCGTCGGGGCGCGTCCGGCCGGTCACCGACCAGGCGGGCCCGCTGTCCCGGGAGCTCTCGCCGGTCATCGCCTCCACCAGGGCCTGCTGGTCGAGTTCGGCGACTGGTGCGGTGACGATGTGCCGGGCGTCGCGGTAGACCGTGACGGTGGTGCAGAGGTCGTAGACCTCCTGCAGGTGATGGGAGATGAACAGGAAGGCGACGCCCTGTTCCTGCAGTGAGCGCAGCTTGTCGAAGAGCCGCTCGATGCCGCGCGCGTCGAGCTTGGCGGTGGGCTCGTCCAGGATGATGAAGCGGGCCCCGAAGGACAGCGCCCGGGCGATCTCGACGAACTGGCGCTGCTCGACACTCAGGTCCTCGGCGCGCGCGGTCGGGGCGACGTCCACGCCGTACTCGGCGAGCAGCTCGGTGGCGCGGCCGCGCAGCTGTTTCCAGCTGATCGGGCGCAGGGCGCCTTTGCTCTGCCGGTCCAGGAAGAGGTTCTCGGCGACGGTCAGCGCGGGGATGATGGTGGAGCGCTGGTAGACGCAGGCGATCCTGGACCGCCAGGCGTCGGTGTCACCGGGGGCCGGGGCCTGCTCGCCGTCGAAGCGCAGGGTGCCGGTGTCGGGGTTCTGCAGGCCGGTGAGGATCGACACGAGCGTGGACTTGCCCGCGCCGTTGCGCCCTACCAGGGCGTGCGACTCGCCGGGCGCGACCGAGATGCGGGCGTCGCTGAGGGCGACGGTGGCGCCGAAGCGCTTGCTGATCCCGTCGGCCTCGACGACGGGGCCCCGGACGGGGCTGGGGTCCGCCATGGCGGGGACGTCCTTTCCGCAGGATCCGTGCGTGGCGGCCCGGGAGGGGGCCGGGCCGCCACGCACGAGGGGTCGGTGGGCTACTTGCCTACGCCGTTGCCCCAGAGGGACTTGTCGTCGACGTTCTCCTTGGTGACCAGGGGAGCGGGGAGCTGGTCCTCCAGGCCGTTGGGCAGGGAGATGATGGTCGACTGGTGGTCGGTGGCACCGGGTTGGAAGGTCTTGCCCTCGGCCGCGGCCTGCGCGTAGAACAGCGCGTACTTGGCGTAGAGGTCGGCGGGCTGGGAGACGGTCGCGTCGATGTCGCCCTTGCGGATCGCGTCGAACTCCTGCGGGATGCCGTCGTTGGAGACGATGGCGATGTGGCCGGGCTGGCCGGCGGGCTTGAGCAGGCCCTTCTGCTGGAGCAGGGCGATGGTGGGCTGCAGGAAGACGCCGCCGGCCTGCAGGTAGACGCCGCCCAGGTCCGGTTCGGCGGCGAGGGTGGACTGGAGCTTGGCGGAGGCGACGTCGCCCTTCCAGTCGGTGGCCAGCTCGATCACCCGGATGTCGGGGAACTTCTCCTTCATGCAGGCGGCGAAGGCCTCGGACCGGTCGCGGCCGTTGACGGAGCTCAGCGCGCCCTGGAGTTCGGCGACCTTGCCCTTGCCGCCGAGCTGCTGGCCGAGGAACTCACAGGCCTTGGTGCCGTACGCCTTGTTGTCGGCGCGCACCACCATGTAGACGTTCCCCTTGTCGGGGCGGGTGTCGATGCTGACCACGGGGATCTTCTTGGCGGTCAGCTGGTCGAGGGTGGAGGCGATCGCGCCGGTGTCCTGCGGGGCCATGACGACGGCCTTGGCGCCGGTGTTCTGGAAGACCTGGACGTTGGCGACCAGCTTGGTGACGTCGTTCTGCGAGTTGCTCACCGGCAGGGTGTTGAGGCCCTGGGCGGAGGCGTCCTGCTTGATGTACTGCGCGTAGGAGTTCCAGAAGTCGGAGTCCGCACGCGGCAGGTCGATGCCGAGCGCCGGCTTGCCGCCGGCGGCGGAGTCCGTCGCGCTGCCGCGGTTGCAGGCGGTGGCGGCCCCCGCCAGGACGACTACGGCGGCGGCCGCGGCCGCGATTCTGGAGGAGCGAGGCTTCATGGTGCTGATCTCCTTGGCTGGGATGTCCGGGCTCCCCCGCGAGGGTGGGGAGCCGGTGTGGCGGGCGGCGGAGAGGCCTGTCCCCGGGAGGTGGAGCGGGGGTGGTTGAGCCGGACCTCCCTTCCCGGCCGTCATCCAGGAGGGAGGCCGTGGATGCGGCGGGTCGTGGCAGGCGCCGGATCGTGCTCCCCGCAGTCATCGGATGGCTTGCGATCACGAGGACCATACGAGCTTGGCACGTGACTGACAATAGGGAAACCTCGGACGGATCTCAACCGTAACGTCCGGGCCTTCGTTTCGGGTGACAGGGAGCCGTCATCTCCTTTCTGAGCTGGAGATTTGATGAACGGTTAGGAGATGTTCAGCTCCCGGCCCCCGATGGGCTCCGGCAGACATCGGAGGACTTCTTGCGGTGCGTGGCCGACACTCGTATGGTCAGGGCGTCGAGGATTCATCCGATGTGTGGGCCCGGTGAAGAGCCCCGGCCCGCAGACCTATGGCAGGAGTCAGGGCATGAAGCTAGTGCGGATCGGACCGGCGGGAGAAGAGGCTCCGGCAGCCCTCGGCGACGACGGCCGGGTCTTCGGACTCTCGGGCCTGACCGGTGACATCGACGGGGCGTTCCTCGCCTCGGACGGGATCGACCGCGCTCGCGCCGCCCTGGCCGCCGGAGAGCTCCCTGCGATCGACCCGGCCGGCCTGCGGATCGGCGCACCCGTCGCCCGGCCGGGCAAGGTCGTCTGCATCGGCCTCAACTACCGCGACCACGCGGAGGAGACCGGCGCTGCCGTCCCCGCCCGGCCGGTGGTCTTCATGAAGGACCCGTCCGCCGTGGTCGGCCCCCACGACCAGGTGCTGATCCCGCGCGGCTCGGCCAAGACCGACTGGGAGGTCGAACTCGCGGTCGTGATCGGCCGCGAGGCCCGCTACCTGGACTCGCCCCGACAGGCCCCCGCCCATGTCGCGGGCTACGCGATCAGCAACGACGTGTCCGAGCGGGAGTTCCAGCTCGAGTACTCCGGGCAGTGGGACCTCGGCAAGTCCTGTGAGACCTTCAACCCGCTCGGCCCCTGGCTGGTCACCCCGGACGAGGCCGGCGACGTGCAGGCCCTCGGCCTTCGTCTGGCCGTCAACGGCGAGCAGCGGCAGAGCGGCAGCACCAAGAACATGATCTTCGACGTCCCGTACCTGGTCTGGTACCTCAGCCAGTACATGGTGCTGCGGCCCGGAGACGTCATCAACACCGGCACCCCGGCCGGCGTGGCCCTGGGTCTGCCCGGCACCCCCTACCTGCGCGCGGGCGACACCGTCGAGCTGACCATCGACGGCCTCGGCATCCAGCGCCAGACCTTCTCCAACGCCTGAGAGGCACCACGTTGTCCGCAACCACAGCGCGGATCACCGCCGTCGACACCTACGACATCCGCTTCCCCACCTCGCGGGAGCTGGACGGGTCCGACGCCATGAATCCCGACCCCGACTACTCCGCCGCCTACGTCGTCCTGCGCGCCTCCACGGGCGGCCACGAGGGCCACGGGTTCACCTTCACCATCGGTCGCGGCAACGACGTCCAGGTCGCGGCCATCGACGCGCTGCGCCCGCACGTCGTCGGACGGTCCGTCGCCGAGCTGTGCGCCGACCCCGGTTCCCTGTACCGCGACCTGATCGGTGACAGCCAGCTGCGCTGGCTCGGCCCCGAGAAGGGCGTGATGCACATGGCGATCGGAGCCGTCGTCAACGCCGTCTGGGACCTCGCCGCCAAGCGTGAGGGCAAGCCGCTGTGGCAGCTGCTGGCCGACGCCGACCCCGAATGGCTGGTGTCCCAGGTCGACTTCCGCTACATCGCCGACGCGCTGACGCCCGATGAGGCCCTCGAACTGCTGCGCAAGGGCAGACAGGGCGCACCCGGGCGGGCCGCCGAACTCCTACGCCGTGGCTACCCCGCCTACACCACCTCGCCCGGCTGGCTCGGCTACAGCGACGAGAAGCTCACCCGCCTCGCCAAGGAGGCGGTGGCCGACGGCTTCACCCAGATCAAGCTGAAGGTCGGTGCCGACCTGGCGGACGACATCCGCCGCTGCCGCGCCGCCCGCGAGGCCGTCGGTCCGGACATCCGGATGGCGATCGACGCCAACCAGCGCTGGAACGTCGCCGAGGCGATCGAGTGGACGAACGAGCTCGCCGAGTTCGACCCCTACTGGATCGAGGAGCCGACCAGCCCGGACGACGTGCTCGGCCACGCCGCCGTCCGGCGCGGTGTCCACCCCGTCAAGGTCGCCACCGGCGAGCACGTGCAGAACCGCATCGTCTTCAAACAGCTGCTCCAGGCCGGCGCCATCGACGTCCTCCAGCTGGACTCGGCCCGGGTGGCCGGCGTGAACGAGAACCTCGCCATCCTGCTGCTCGCCGCCAGGTTCGGCGTCCCCGTGTGCCCGCACGCCGGCGGCGTGGGCCTGTGCGAACTCGTCCAGCACCTGTCGATGTTCGACTACGTCGCGCTCTCCGGCACCACCGAGGACCGCGTCATCGAGTACGTCGACCACCTCCACCAGCACTTCCTCGACCCCGTGGTCATCGACGGCGGCCGCTACCGGGCACCCACCGTGCCCGGGTTCTCCGCCACCATGCACCAGACCGCCATCGACACCTACACCTACCCCGACGGCACGTTCTGGGCAGCCGACCTGGCCGGCGGCGACAAGGAGGAGCGCTCATGACGACCGACCTCGACGGGCTCACCGCCCTGGTCACCGGCGGTGCCTCCGGCATCGGACTGGCCACCGCCCGGTTGCTCGGCGCACGCGGAGCGGACGTCGCCGTCCTCGACCTCGACCCGAGCGGCGTCCGCGCCCCGCTGCGCGGCTTCACCGCCGACGTCGCCGACGACCGCTCCGTACGCGAGGCCGTCCAGGCGGCGGCCGAGGCGCTCGGCGGGATCGACATCCTGGTCAACAACGCCGGCATCGGCGCCGCCGGAACCGTGGAGGACAACCCGGACGAGCAGTGGCACCACGTCCTGGACGTCAACGTGCTCGGCATCGTCCGCACCACCCGCGCCGCCCTGCCCCACCTGCGCCGCTCCGCCGCCGCCTCGGTGGTCAACACCTGCTCCATCGCCGCCACGGCCGGACTGCCCCAACGTGCGCTGTACTCGGCGAGCAAGGGCGCCGTCCACTCACTCACCCTGGCCATGGCAGCCGACCACGTCCGCGAAGGCATCCGGGTCAACTGCGTCAACCCGGGCACCGTCGACACCCCGTGGGTCGGCCGGCTGCTCGACGCGGCCGACGACCCGGCCGCCGAGCGCTCCGCACTCAACGCCCGCCAGCCCACCGGCCGGCTGGTCACCGCCGAGGAGGTCGCCGCCGCCATCGCCTACCTCGCCTCCCCGGCCGCCGCCAGCGTCACGGGCACCGCGCTCGCCGTCGACGGCGGCATGGCCGGCCTGCGCCTGCGACCGGAGCCACGCCCGTGAAGCCGCGCCACCACCCCCTCGGCCGCAGCGGGGTCCAGGTGACCGAACTCGCCTTCGGCGCCGCCGGCATCGGCAACCTGTTCACCCCGGTCACCGACGAGCAGGCCGGACAGGCCGTCACCGCCGCCTGGGAGTGCGGCGTACGGTACTTCGACACCGCCCCGCACTACGGCCTGGGCCTGTCCGAGCGGCGACTCGGCGACGCCCTGCGCGCGTTCCCCCGGGACCAGTACACGATCTCCACCAAGGTCGGACGCCTGCTGGAACCGGCCCCCTCCGGCGACGGCGACGACCTGGCCGACGGCTTCGCCGTGCCCGCCACCCACCACCGCGTCTGGGACTTCAGCGCCCGGGGTGTGCGCCGCTCCATCGAGGACAGCCTGGACCGGCTCGGCCTCGACCGGATCGACATCGCGTACCTGCACGACCCCGACGACCACGCCGAACAGGCACTCGCCGAGGCCTACCCGGAACTCGAACGCCTGTGCGCCGAAGGCGTCCTGGGAGCGATCGGCGTCGGCATGAACCAGGCCGGGCTGCCCGCCCGGTTCATCCGCGAGACCGACCTCGACGCCGTCCTGCTCGCCGGCCGCTACAGCCTCCTCGACCAGCAGGGCCTCGCGGAACTGCTGCCCCTGGCCCACCGGCGCGGCGTCGGCGTCGTGATCGGCGGCGTCTTCAACTCCGGCCTGCTCGCCGACCCGCGGCCCGGCGCCACCTTCGACTACACCGCGGCCCCCGCGGACCTGCTCACCAGGGCCACCGACCTCAGGGCCGTCTGCGAGCGGCACGGCGTCCCGCTGCGCGCCGCCGCCCTGAAGTTCCCGTTCGGGCACCCGGCGGTGGCGAGCGTACTGGTCGGCACCCGCAGCGCCGGCGAGGCCCGGGACGCCGCCGCCATGCTCGACCACCCCGTTCCGGCCGCGCTCTGGGCCGAGCTCAAGCACCGCGGACTGCTGCCCGCGGACGTCCCGACCCCCGGGGAGGTGGGCTGATGCGCATCGCCCTGTTCATCACCTGCTTCAACGACACCCTCTTCCCCGACACCGGCCGCGCGGTGGTGACGGTGCTGGAGCGGCTCGGCCACCGTGTCGAGTTCCCCCGGGAACAGACCTGCTGCGGCCAGATGCACTTCAACACCGGCTACCGCCCCGACGCCGTCCCGCTGGTGACCCGCTTCGCCCGGGCCTTCGCCGACTACGACGCCGTGGTCACGCCGTCCGCCTCCTGCGCCGGGATGGTCCGTGACAACCACCCCCTGCTCGCCGAACAGCACGGCACCGCCCCGCTCCTCCGACAGGTCACCGAACTGGTGCCCCGGGTGCACGAGTTCACCGAGTTCCTGACCGACGTCCTCGGCGTCACGGACGTCGGTGCCCGCTTCCCGCACCGCGTCGCCTACCACCCCACCTGCCACTCCCTGCGCGGCCTGCGCCTCGGCGACCGCCCGGACCGGCTGCTGCGCGCCGTCGAGGACATCGACCTGGTCGACCTGCCCGCGGCCGACTCCTGCTGCGGCTTCGGCGGCACCTTCGCCGTGAAGAACGCCGACACCTCCGCCGCGATGCTCGCCGACAAGAACGCCGCCGTCCTGGACAGCGGAGCCGAGGTCCTGTGCGCCGCCGACAACTCCTGCCTGATGCACATCGGCGGCGGACTGTCCCGCCGGGGCGCGACCGTGCGGACCCTGCACCTGGCCGAGATCCTCGCCGCCACCGAAGGAACCGCACGATGAACAAGCCCGGCAGCCGTGGCGTCGTCTGGCTCGGTTCCCCGGCCTTCCCCGACGCCGCCCGCGAGGCGCTCGGCAACAGCCGGCTGCGCGTCAATCTGAAACGCGCCACCACCACCATCCGCGACAAGCGGCTCGCCGTCGCCTCCGAGTTGGACGACTGGGAGCAACTGCGCGACGCCGCCGCCGCGATCAAGAACCGCACCGCACGCCACCTCGACCGCTACCTCGTCCAGCTGGAGGCCGCCGTCACCGCCGCGGGCGGCACCGTGCACTGGGCCTCGGACGCCGCCGAGGCCAACCGCATCGTCACCGAACTCGTGCGGGCCACCGGCGAACGCGAGGTCGTGAAGATCAAGTCCATGGCGACCCAGGAGATCGGCCTCAACGAGGCCCTCGCCGAAGCCGGGATCACCGCCTACGAGACGGACCTCGCCGAACTCATCGTCCAACTCGGCGACGACCGCCCCTCCCACATCCTCGTCCCCGCGATCCACCGCAACCGGACCGAGATCCGCGACCTCTTCCTCGCCGAAATGGCCCACTGGGGGCAGCCCGCACCGGAGAACCTCGGCGACGACCCGCGTGAACTCGCCGAAGCAGCCCGCCTGCACCTGAGGGAGAAGTTCCTCACCGCCAAGGTGGCCGTCTCGGGCGCCAACTTCGCCGTCGCCGAGACCGGCACGGTCGTCGTCGTGGAGTCCGAGGGCAACGGCCGGATGTGCCTCACGCTGCCCGAGACGCTGATCACCGTCATGGGCATCGAGAAGACCGTCCCCTCCTGGTCGGACCTGGAGGTCTTCCTCCAACTGCTGCCCCGTTCCTCCACCGGCGAGCGGATGAACCCCTACACCTCCACCTGGACCGGCACCACCGACGGCGACGGCCCCAGGGAGTTCCACCTGGTGCTGCTCGACAACGGCCGCACCGACACCCTCGCCGACGAGGTCGGACGGCAGGTGCTCGGCTGCATCCGCTGCTCGGCCTGCCTCAACGTCTGCCCCGTCTTCGAGCGCACCGGCGGCCACGCCTACGGCTCGGTCTACCCCGGACCGATCGGCGCCGTCCTCACCCCGCAACTGGTCGGCGTGGAGAACGCGGCGTCCCTGCCGTTCGCCTCCACGCTGTGCGGCGCCTGCTACGACGCCTGCCCGGTGAAGATCAACATCCCGGAGGTGCTGGCCCACCTGCGGGCCAAGACCGTCGAGAGCAGGCCGAGGGGAGCCGAGGCGCTGGCCATGAAGGCCGCTGCCACCGTCCTCGACTCCCCGCGCCTGCTCTCCGCGGCCCAGAAGGCCGCCGCGCTCGGCGGCAGGGCCCTCGCCAGGGAGGGGCGGATCGGCCGGCTGCCGGGCCCGCTGCACGGCTGGTCCGACACCCGCGACACCCCCGCACCTCCGGCGGAGTCCTTCCGCACCTGGTGGCGCAAGAACAGGGAAGGTGAACGATGAGCAGCCGTGAGGCGGTTCTCGGCCGCATCCGGGCGGCGCTCGCCGACGTCCCCGCCGGCGAACGGCCCGACGACGTCCCCGTACCCCGGACCTACCGCCGCAGCCACACCGAGCCGGGCGAGGACACCGTCGCCCTGTTCGCCGAGCGGGTCGCCGACTACCGCGCGAACGTCACCCGCACCGACCAGGCGGGCCTGCCGGCCGCCATCGCCGCCGCGCTCACCGCATCCGGGGCGAGCAACCTGGCACTGCCCAGCGGCTTTCCCGTCGAGCTGCTGCCGCCCGGCGACTGGCAGTGGCACCCGGAACCGCTGGACGTCCAAGCCCTGAACGCCTTGGACGGCGCCTGCACCCTCGCCGCCGCCGGCATCGCCGTCACCGGGACCATCGTCCTCGACACCGGCCCGGGCCAGGGCCGCCGCGCCCTCACCCTCGTACCCGACTACCATCTGTGCGTCATCCGCGCCGGACAGATCGCCGCCGACGTCCCCGACGCCCTCGCCCGCCTCGACCCCGCGCTGCCGCTGACCTTCATCTCGGGCCCTTCTGCCACCAGCGACATCGAACTCGACCGCGTCGAGGGCGTGCACGGCCCCCGCACCCTGCACGTCGTCATCGTCGACCACCCCACCCACCCGGAGCAGCCATGAGAGTCGCCCTGCACACCCGCCTCCGCCCGGACCGGATCGCCGAGTACGAGGCCGCCCACCGGGACGTGCCCGCCGAACTCGTCGCAGCCATCCGGGCTGCCGGCGCCACCTCGTGGACGATCTGGCGCAGCGGTTGCGAGCTGTTCCACCTGCTGGAGTGCGAGGACTACGCCCGGCTCCTCGCCGAACTGGAGCACCTCCCGGCCAACACCGCCTGGCAGGAGAGGATGGGCGAACTGCTCGACATCAGCCACGACTACTCGGACGCCGGCGCCGGGGCCGGGCTCCCGGCCGTGTGGGAACTGTGACCGGACGTCAGATCGTCGACGCGCACCACCACGTCTGGGACCTCGACAGGCGGCCGCAGCCCTGGATCAGCGGCGAGGCCCTCGCTCCCCTGGCCCGCTCCTTCACCGCCGTCGACCTCGCCCCCGAAGCCGCGGCGGCCGGAGTGGTCGCCACGGTCGTCGTGCAGACCGTCTGCGCCCCCGAGGAGACCCCCGAACTGCTGGCGCTGGCCGACGGCAGCGACCTGATCGCCGGCGTCGTCGGCTGGACCGACCTCACCGCCCCCGGCGTTGCCGACGCGATCGCCGCCCTGCGCGAACTCCCCGGCGGGGAACGGCTGGTGGGCATCAGGCACCAGGTCCAGGAAGAGCCCGACCCCGAGTGGCTGCTGCGCCCCGACGTCCAGCGCGGCCTGCTCGCCGTCGCCGGGGCCGGTCTCGCCTACGACCTCGTCGTCACGCCGCACCAGCTGCCCGCCGCCGCCCTCGCGGCCGCCCGGCTCACCGGCCTGACGTTCGTCCTCGACCACCTCGGCAAGCCCCCGATCGCCGACGGCACGCTCGCCCCCTGGGCAGCGGACCTGGGCCGCCTGGCCGCGCTGCCCAACACCGTGGGAAAGCTCTCCGGCCTGGTGACCGAGGCCGCCCCCGGCCGGTGGCGGACGGCGGACCTCAGGCCCTGCGTCGACACCGCCCTGGAGGCCTTCGGCCCGGAACGGCTCCTCTTCGGTTCCGACTGGCCGGTGTGCACCCTGGAGGCCGGCTACGCCGAGGTCACCCGGATCACCCGGTACCTCGTGGACGGGCTCAGCGCGGGGGAGGAGGACGCGGTGTTCCGGCACAACGCGGTCCGCGTGTACGGGCTCGGCGCACCGCGCCGGCCTGTGGAGGGGCGTGCTGAATGGTCTTGACCTGTCGCGATCAAGGCCAGCTCCGGGTGGGTGCCGGGGAGACTATGCTGCAGGGATCAGGACCAGGGAGGCAGCGGCGTGCCAGTCACCGACTCGGCGATCGAGAAGATCAAAGCCATGATCGTCAGTGGTGAACTGCGCCCCGGTTCGCGACTCCCGAAGGAGGCCGACCTGGCCGAGCGGCTCGGTCTGTCGCGCAACTCCCTGCGTGAGGCGGTGAAGGCTCTCTCGCTCATCCGGGTGCTCGACGTACGCCAGGGAGACGGCACGTACGTGACGAGTCTGGAGCCCAACCTGCTGCTGGACGCGCTGGGCTTCGTCGTCGACTTCCACCAGGACGACTCGGTGCTGGAGTTCCTGGAGGTCCGCCGCATTCTGGAGCCCGCCGCCGCAGCCATGGCCGCCCGAGTGATGCCGGACGCGGACATCGCCGCGCTCGGAGAGGTCCTGGAGAGCCTGAGTGACGACGCCCCCCTGCAAGAGCTGATCGACAACGACCTTGAGTTCCACCACAGGATCGCGGCCGGTTCGGGCAACACCGTCCTGTGCTCGCTCGTCGACGGTCTGTCCGGCCCGACCGCCCGGGCGAGGATCTGGCGCGGGCTGACCGAGGAAGGCGCGGTCGACCGGACCCGCCAGCAGCACCGCGCCATCCTCGACGCCATCGCCCACCGCCGCCCCGACGTCGCGCACGCCTGGGCGACGGTGCACGTGGCAGGCGTCGAGCAGTGGCTGCGGGACACCCTCGGCGCAGCCGGATCCTCGCTCGGCTGACCCGGGGCGGGTGCTCCAAGGGGCGCGACCTCCGTGTGGGCGGGTGCTGTGGACGAAGCCGCGGGATTGGTCTGCCGCCCGGCGAGGTGATGCCTGGCAGGACCTGGCCGCCGCCCAGGCCGCCGTCTACCGGGCCGCCCGCGTCGCAGCCCGCCGCGACCTCCCCCTCCTCCCCCTCCTCGTCGTCAGGCCGCACAGACCAACTGCCAGCCAACTGCCCTTCGGGAGGCGTCATCAGGTGGCGGGCGGCTCGTTGGTCCAGGTGCTTGACGCCCCGAAGAAGGAGAATCCCATGCCCGAGCCCGAAGAGTACGCCGACGAGCAGCCCGAACTGGTCGTCCACAGGGTCGCAGACCCGCAGGACGACGGCTCCGACCCCGTGGCGGATACTGCCGACCAGGCGCCGGGAACGCAGGCGCGCACGCGCGCCGGTGGCGTGATGGACCAGGGCCAGATGTAGCAGAGGCTGGGGACGGGTGGGCTGAGGTGACCCCCGGATTGTGGACACAGGGGTTTACGCCGCGAGTGAGAGTTTAGCCGTCGTGCGTTGCTGTTGTTCGAACTCCATCGGGGAGAG
>NZ_JBIVAX010000035.1:0-90448 GCF_044745805.1 Kitasatospora sp. NPDC086801 | reverse complement strand
GCGCCTCGAAGAACCTCGCCTTCAGCACCTCGAAATCCACGATCCCCGCAACTCCCTGAACTCCAGGGTGTTGCGGGGATCAATAGAACCCGCCAACCCGCGGGCGGGGGCTTCTTCGTGCCGTCGACAGGCGGCCCACCGGAGGTAGCACCGTGAGTAACCCTGGCAGTTACACCTACACGTACGAGGACCGGGCGACCGCGAAGCTCCGTCTGCGCGCTGACTCGTTCCAATACGACTCCACGATGGAGCACCTTGCCGAGCTGAAGCGCGACCGTCCCGAGCAGTACGACCAGCTGAACCCGCTCTCCCGAATTTCACTCGGCCACTACGAGATCGCAAAGGCTGCCGCTGTGCAGCTCGGCCGCAATGTTTCCGCTCCCACTAATCGTGAGGTCTGACCGTGAACCCTGACGTTTCCAAGGCTGCCGAAAAGCTCGCCAAGCTGCGCGCCCAGGCCGACAAGTTCACGGCTCCGCTCGCCGAGGCCGAGGCCGCCCTGGCGGTCGCCGAGGAGGCCGAACAGGCCCGTCGTGCCGAGCGAGCCGCCGAGTATGACCGCGCGTTCGCCGCTTCGTGGCGTGAGCGCGCACAGCAGGCCAGCGACGCAGACAAGGCCCACCGGGATCGGTTCGCCGAACTACTGGCCAAGGAACCGTGGTTCATGGCCTACATGGCGTCCCGGGCCGAGCGATACAAGCGAGAGAAGATCATGCACGCTGCCCAGCGCGCCCAGTCCGCCACCGGCCAGCCGGGCACCGTGCCGGAGCCACGCATATATGACCTGCGCCTGATGGAGGACCTGATCGAGACCACCGAGCGCATGGCCACCGCGATTGCCGAGGACTACGCCGAGGAACTGGACGCCAAGCGGACCGCCTACATAGAAGCGACGGACTGACATGGCCGTTGACGCACTTGACCCCGGCCCGGACAGCACCTATCCGTACTTCCCCCGGGACGCGCAGGGAAGGCCCGTGTGGTCGGATGCTCCAACTGGCCTGCCAGTGACCAACGGTGGGGCGCCAATGCCACGAGGTGTCCAACCGATGCGCGACCCCCGCGACCCTGGCCGGCTGCTGGCCGTCGACGTGACACCGCGGCAGCCGAACGGCGATCCGATCAACCCACCGATCGTCCCTCCGACTGCTTCGGCATGAGGCGCAGTTCTGGTGTGTGATCGCCTGCACAGGGTTGCAGTCACGCGCCCACCCCACCCGGGGGCCTCCCCTGTTGCTGCCAAGAGCGCGGCAGGGAGGGAAAAGAATCCGATGGCTAAATCGGGCGTTTTCATGGAGGCAGAAATGCCCGATGGCGATTCTGGTCTTCAGGATCAGTCATCAATGGCCCCACACTCCCTTCCCTAGCGGACGGTGGGTGTGGGGCCATTTTTGCGTTGCACCTTTCAGGAGTTCGCGGCCTCGGCGGGCTCGACTACGCGGCGAGTAGTACGCGCGCCCGTTCGTTGAAGTCGGCCACCAGCCGATGTGAGCCGAACGGCATCATGCGCTTCTGTAGATCCTGCACCGCTTCGACGCTACGACTCGATTGCACCTGTCGAGACAAGCTGATTGCCCGGACCCCCGCAGCGTGAGCGGCTTCGAGGTCGTTTCGCTGGAGGTGCGAAACGGCTAGGGCCGCCTGTGAGAGAGCGCCGCGCCGCGCCCGTCCCTGGCGGCGGGCATAGTCAATTGAGCGCTGTGCGTGCTCAGTTGCGTTGTCTGGCTGGTTGAGATCCCGGAATGCGTTCGCGTACTCCCCGTGCAGGTACGCCCCGTCGATGAACTTCGCCCACTCCGGTTCGGTGCTCGGGGTGACTTGGGTGAACGCCCGCTCCGACTCGCCTACCGCGTGGGCTGTTGCCTTCCCGTCCCCAAGCACGGCGAGGGCCCGTGCTTCAAGTGCCCAAAGATCCGCCAAGCACGCTGGGGAATCGGCTCGCGCTAGTCCGTGCCGCCCCGCCTGCGCAAGCCGACGCCCTTCGAGGGGATCGCCCTGCAATGTGGCCTGGTCCGCCATCCCTGCGAGGACGTGAGCCCCAAGCGCGGCATCCCGCGATTCCTCGGCGAGACGAAGGGCCTGGATCAGATACCTCTGTGCGGTGCCGTGCTCGCCGTCGTCATACGCCATCCAACCCAGTAGATACGTCTGCTCGGCTGCTGCCGCACACAGGGCCCGCCGCACGTCTTCGGCGTACGTCCGGCGGAGAAGCGGGTACACGTGCTGGTTCATGTACTCGGTGAGCACCAGTCGGCCGGAACCACCCCCTTGCATCACGTCCATGTTCTGGAATGACGCGAACATGTTCTTGACGCTGGTCACGTCTTCGAAGCGGACGCGCGGACCCGGATCCGGGTCCTGGTCCTGGTCCAGTGTCCCGAGCAACCAGTCTCGGGACGGCCCCGTGCCGGCGAGGGCTACAAACGGCAGCCCTGCAAGTACCTGCCTGCGATCCACGTCCGCTCTCCCCAGCTCGGATACAGCTTCAACCGCTTCTCCGAACGATGCGGGGTAGACCAGTGGCCGGTCAAGGTCCGGCGACTCACCTAAGCCAAGGTCATACGTGGTGACCCGGTAGCCGAAGTGCGCTGAGAACACGTCGCCGATGATGCTCGGCATGGGGCTCCGGGGCTGTTCCCCATCCAGCCAGCGGCGTACCCCGGTGGTGTCCGGATTGACTTGCCGGAGACCGTACTTAGCGGCCCGTGCCTGTACCCGCCGCGCTAACTCTCCCTTGCTCATGCCTGAGCGGTCGAGCATGCGAGCCAGCGCATGGTTCGGTTGCTTCACGGTCCTCACCTGTCTTCCTCGCGCGCCCCAAGCGACAGGGTTCGACACCCCTCTTGAGACTACCGGGGGCACACGCTGTGCCGTTGGCTGATTACAGCAGGTTCACAGCCCAACGACCATGGGGGTGCGTCCGTGAATGGCTCCGTGCTCTCCCGCCTCACCGGGAAGCAACGCAGGCAGGCAAGAGCAACAAGAGGGTTGGCTGATGACTGAGATCCCCACGGCCGAGCGGCCCGCACTGTGGACCCCGGCGCACTCGGACTGTCGCCCTCGGCGGTCCAAGAACGAGACGACCACCCGGCACGGTGACTGGACGCTCCGCCAGGATGACGCGCCCGACCTGCCCCCCGCGGTCTACGTGCTGGTGTGCAAGTCCGAAGCGGAAGACGGCACGGTATGCGGCGCCGAATCTGGCCCCATGCCCACCACGGCCGCCATGTACGAGTGGGCTCGGATTCACGAGTGGCAGCACGACGCCGATCACCGCACGTTCCGCCTGGTGGCCGATGTGCCCATGGTCATGGTGCCGAAGGTGGAACCGAGGTGACTCGCGCGACGCTGGTAACGGGCGTCCTGGTGCTCGGGGTCGGTGGCGGACCCGCCGGTATCGCCCTCGGTGTCGCCCTGGCGGACCCGGATGACGGGCGCAAGTGGGTGTGGTCGTTCGTCGCCCTGGCGCTCGCGTTGATCGGTGTCTCGTTCGGCCCCGAGTGGGTCGAGGGATGGCAGCGGCGAAGACGGGCACGCGCTCGGGTCCAAGCCATACTGTGCCGCTCCGCCACGAAACGGCGGGCCGGACTGTGAGCGGCAAGATACCGGCGTACCCCCTCGGGCTGACCTGGTCGCCCGGTTGGTGCTTTCCGTGCGGAATCGAGCGGGACGTGACCGAGATCGAGTCGACGGCCCGCCGAGGCCGGATGACCGTCTGCTGCGAGCACCACCGGCGGTACGTCCAACGGCGCGACCGGGGAGCGAAGTTGGCGGCCTGGTCGGGGGCGATGGCACGTCGCCGAGCGCTGGCACAGCTCAATCCCGCGGCCCTCGCCGCTTAGAACTCCCGTCGGCCCACTGAACCGGCGGGTTGCACAGCCCCCGCCCCGGTGACGTGAGAGTGGACGCACGGACGACCGGGGCGGGGTCTTCTCGATTACTACTCAAGTGGGGAACTCCCTTGACGCACAAAGAAATTCAGCACGACAAGCAGCCCCGGCGCCGCCTCGGATGCGTGGTGCTGATCACCCGCGAGGACACCGGGGCCGTGCTCACGGTGCAGACCACGTACAAGGACCGGCCGATCCTGCCCGGTGGCGGTGCCCGCGCGGGCGAGAAGATCGCCGACGCCGCCGCGCGGGAGCTGCTGGAGGAAACCGGGCTGCGCCGGACCCTGACGCACGCCCTCGCGGTCGACCAGATGGAAGCGAACGAGGCGACCGGCGCCAACGAGGGGTTGAACGTTGTGGTGGACGGCGGGGTGCTGACCGCCGAAGAGGCCGAGGGCCTGTCCATCCCGGCGAGGGCGGACGACGAGATCCGAGAGCTGGTGTGGATCAAGCCGGAACAGTTCGCCGGCAAGCTCGCCAAGTACCAGGCCGACCGCATCGGCTTCGCGCTCGACGCCCGCAGGTTCGGTCACAGGCTGCCGCTGCTGTTCATCGGCGAGCCCGCGGGAGTTCACACCGCCGCGTGACCGAAAGTCCACCAGAGTGCCCCGAAGGGCCCCAACACCGGTTCAAGGTAACCCCGTTCGCCGAGGTGCCCGCGAACGGTCCGGACGGTCCGGTATGGCACTGCGAGACCTGCGGCCGGTACGGCGCGATTCTCCGCGAACCGTGGGCCGACCTGTTCCCCGGTGACCCGCTGGTGGTCCCCCTCGGGCGCACCAAATCCGGCGAGGCAGTGCCGTTCCGGCGCCCCGCCCCAAACTCCCGTCCCGGCGGACGGAAAGGGAATCGCCGCCGGGACGGGGCACCACCCGCTACGCCCCATGGCGCAGCGGCAGTACCACCGAGGGGCGCGGCACCCGCCGTACCCCTTCGACAAGAGGAGGAACGCACATGAGCAAGCCCATGGAGTTCGACCCGGCCTCGCACCCCGGCCTGAACTGGTCGGTGGCCCGTGACTCCCACCTGGACGACAAGGTGGAGTGCTTCGCCATCGCCGACGCCGGTAACGGCCTGGTCGCCCTCGCCAACATCAACAACGACGGCGTCGTGATCACCGGTACCCCCGGTGAGCTGCGCAAGCTCCGCGATGCCTTCGCGAACGGCCAGTACGACAGCCTGATCGGCTAACAGTCCCCGAAGGACGGCGACCGCCCCACCTCAATTGGGGCGGTCGCCGCTCTCCACCCTACGAGCAATGGAGCGCGATCGTGGAAACCGCACTTGCACGGCTGGTTGACGACCCGGACGCCTTCCGGACGGCGTGGCCCTCGGTCCCGACGGTCTACACCCGGGATACGGCCGACCTGCAACGCCTCGGCAGCCGGCAGGCAGCCCGGGAAATCCTGGACGACCCGGATATCCGCCCCGGCGGGTTCGGCATGGTCCGTGACGGCGTGCTGACCGCCGAACGCCCGTCCGCCGACCACCCGACCGACACCCTGGTTCTCAACGGCTTGCACCGCAGCTACCCGCCGATCGTGACGTTCTGCAAGGAACTCTCATCCATGCTCGGCCACCCAGTGACCGGGAATTTCTACCTCACTCCGGCCGGTCGGGCGAAGGGCTTCGGGTGGCACTGGGATTGCCATCACGTGTTCATCGTGCAGACCGAGGGCGCGAAGGTTTGGCGCCTGTTCGCCCCGACCTTCGTCAACCCCCTGGAGCACCACAACTGGTCGAAGATCGGGTTCGACCCTGCCGACAAGGCCCGATTCGAGACGGACGCCCCGGACTTCGAGACCACGTTGCGGGCGGGACAAGTACTGTTCATCCCCCGGGGGTGGGTCCACGCGGGACAGAGCACCGCGACGGAACACAGCTTGCACATCACGTTCGGCGTGCAACTCCTCACCCGGCATTGGGCGTTGCGGAAGCTGGTCGACCTGGCCGAGGACAGCGAGGAACTGCGCGACGCCCTGCCCCCGAACCTCGGCGGCCGTGACTTCCTGGCCCTCGCTGGCGAGGTACGCGGACTGCTCGGACAGTGGTTGGCGGTGCAGCCCGAGGAACCGTCCGCGCTCCGTCTGCGGTCTGCACAGCGTCTCTCGGTACTCAACCAGGAACCGAAGTAGAAGGGCCGAGGACCGTACAGCATGGCGCGGAAGCAACAGGCCGGGGGCAGGCATCGCCGGATGTGTCAGTGGTCCGGCTGCCAGCGTTACGCCAACCTGCGGGATCTCGACACCGGCCAAGATTTCTGTCTTACCTGCGCCCTCGCCATGCTGCACGCGGCGGACGACCCGATCACCAACTTTCGGGAGTTCGATAGCTCAACCGAGTACGCCGAAGCGCTGCGGAACCGGCCGATCCTCGGACTGTTCGGTTGGCCCGGGACTATCCCGCCAGACGACACCGGCCGATAACCTCGGAGAGACGCCGCGCGAGAGGATCAGCCGTGCTCGACCCCGACGACGAGTCCGTGTCCGAGTGGTACGCCGCGCGTGCCGCCTGCAACCGACCGCCGGGCACCCGGGACGCACTGATCCTCGACGCAGAAATCCGGCGAGGAAACCTGTTCCAGGACACACCACGCCTGGTGGTGGAGTGGGACGGACGGGAGTGGCAGCCGGTCGCCGTGGCCGATACCTACGCCGATGCCTATCCGATGATTGTTCGACGGGGGGACGGGTTTGCCCCTCCGCAGGCTGACACCCCCGTTGCGCTACTCCGCAAAGGTAGCGGGCGGCATCGCAAAGCCTGACAGTCGCCTCCCACCCCTCGGCCCCGTCCCGCTGGTGAGCTCTGGCAGGGCGGGGCCTTCTACTTTTCGGGGGTCCGCTCGGCCACGTACGTCCCGCGCTGCGGCACGGTGTAGACGTACCCGCCTTCGCGCAGATGCCGGACCGCTCGACGGGCCGTGTCCCGAGCCACGCCCCACCGCTGGATCAGTGCCGACTCGGACGGGATCGGACGGTTCACCGCGAGAGCCCCGGACTCAATGTCGCGGATGATCTCCGCCGCAATCTGCTGGTACGGCGGGGTGGGTGCGTCGTAGTCGATTTCCGAGGCCATGGGCCAAGGGTAGACAACGAGCCACATCCCGAGCTATGCGCACACGTAGGTAGACGAGGGTAGAGGAGTTGCCTTACCTTCGAAGCCGAAAGAACCCCCGGCGCCGCTTAGGACCGGCTCCGGGGGTCGAGTGCCCGACAGCTAATTGGGAGCTGAACGAACATGCGACACCTTATCGCCCTCGCCCTGCGCGCCTTCCTGCGCCTGGTCCTGCCGGCTCGCGGGCAGCACCGTGCCGTCTCGGCCGAGCCGAAGCCCATCCCCGCGGCTGTGGCTGCCCCAGCCATCACCCGGCGAGCCGACTACGAAGCCCCGTTTGTAAGCGCCCTGGTGCGCCCCTACGTCGACCGCAACGCCTGGTTGGCCGAGCTGGACGCCATGCAACGCGAGTTCGAGGAGCGGGAGCAGCAGCGCGCGCGGCGCGACGCACTTCGGGCAGTCGTGATGGGAGAACCGGACCCCGGATACACGTTCCCTGGTGCGCACACCCTCGCCGGGGCGGTGGCGTGATGACCTTCGCTGCCATGGAGAAGCCCACGTGCGGCGACCCCCGTCCCGGGAAGTACGACGGAGCCCCGTGCAACCGTAAGCCGTTTCACGGGGGCGACCACTCGAACCGGCTCCGCGAGACGTGGCCCCGCCTCACTCCCGTGCGCTGTGTCCGCTGCAAGAGGCCCGCCCCGAAGCCGGTCCCCGTGGGCCACCAGGAAGCCGCTAGCGGCCCCGGGTACACCCTGTGGGCGTGCTCGCTGGACTGCTCGCAGTAGTACCCCCTCGCCCCGTCCGGAGCCGATCCGGACGAGGCACTCTCGGCCCTGCCGTAGAACCCCTAACATCACCTCTCCGGAGACCCGGAAGGCAACGAGTTCTGCCTGCTCAAGAGCCGCCTCGCCGCGCTCTGAAGGCCTCTCCACTCCCCCCGGCCCCACGTGGGGCCGGGGGGAGTGCCGTGGACGTACCTGGCCGACCCGGAGGGCCGTGCGTTCACCTGCGGAATCCGGTGGTTCGAGCGAATTCGCTCCCGCTTCGGGGAAGCCGCTGTCTTCCCACCGGCTGACCCGGCCACCTTCGGCGCTCGTCGCCCGCCGAACCGGCCCCCGGGGATCAGCGGTGCTTGAACTCCTCGATCGCCGCCCGGACCTTCTCCTTCATCGCCTCGCTCCCGATGTGCCCCGAGTCCTCGAAGATGTGCAGCCGCGCGCCCGGCCACGCCTTCGCCAGCTCCCACGCCGTCTGCACCGGGCCGCCCATGTCGTGCCGGCCGTGCACCAGCACCGCCGGGATCCCGGCCAGCTTGTGGGCGTTGCGCAGCAGTTGGTCCTCCTCCAGCCACCCGCCGTTGCTGAAGAAGTGGGCGCAGATCCGGACGAACGCGATCTGCTCGTCGACCTCCCGGTCGCTGTACATGCCGGGCACGCCGTTAGGCTCGCCCGAGATGACGGCGTCCTCCCAGGTCAGCCAGTCGGCGGCGGCCTTCTCCCGGACCGCCCGGTCGGGGTGCTCCATCAGCCGCGCGTAGGCCGCGAGCAGGTCGCCGTCCCGCTCGTCCTCGGGCACGCCCTCGCGGAACCGGTCCCACGCCTCGGGGTAGAAGCGCCCGGCACCCCGGTAGAGCCAGTCCATCTCGGCCGGGCTGGTGGTCGTCACCGCCTGGATGATGATCTCGGTGACCCGCTCGGGATGCTGCTGCGCGTAGGCCAGCAGGAGCGTCGAACCCCAGGAGGCGCCGTTCAGCAACCACCGTTCGACACCGAGGTGTTCGCGCAGCCGCTCCATGTCGTCGATCAGGTGCTGCGTGGTGTTCAGGCTCATGTCCGCCGCCGGGTCGCTGGCGTGCGGGGTGCTGCGACCGCAGTTGCGCTGGTCGTAGCGGATCACGCGGTAGCACTCCGGGTCCCACGCCCTGGTGGGCCGCGCAGGCGTCCCCGCCCCGGGGCCGCCGTGGACGTACAGGACGGGCTTGCCCTCGGGGTTGCCGAGCTGCTCGTAGTAGATCCGGTTGCCGTCTCCGGTATCGAGGAAACCGTGGCCGTAGGGGCTTGTCGGAGGATAGAGATCAACCATGACCGTCGATCCTAGGTCGTGCGCCTGGGTCCAGGCCCGTGATTTTCTTCCAACCTGCGCTGTGCGCGTGGACGTTGAGCCGACCCGAGGATCAGAGGTCGGCCGGCGGCAGGCCCAGGTGGTCATGCCGGGCCCGGCGGCCTGCGGCGGTCACGGCGAGCGCCCGGGTCGTGCCGATCCGCGTGACCCAGCCGGCGGCCAGGGCACGGCTGCATAGACCGGCGACGAAGGTGCTCAGTCCAGCGGGAGGGCCATCTCCAGGATGCGGGCCTGCGGGTCGAGCCGGTAGGGGGTCTCCCCGCCGGTGTAGGTGAAGCCTCGGCGCAGGTAGAAGGCGGCGGCCCGGGCGTTCGCCTCGTGCACGCCGAGCAGCATCCGCTTGGCGCCGCCCTCGGTGCGGGCCCAGTCGGTGACGGCGTCCAGCAGGGCGTCCGTCACGCCGCGGTCGCGGCCGCGGTGTTCCGGGGCCACCCAGACGCCGATCAGGACGGCGGTCGCGGCCTGTTCCCCGTCGGGGACGGAGAGCATCGTCCCGACCCATTCGTCGTCCGGGTCGACGGCCACCAGGCCGACGCTGCCCGGCTCGTTCAGCCGGGCCGCCCGGGACCGCCAGTCGGCCTCGCCCAGGGCCTGCGCGGTCCCGTGGGTCTCGCCGAACGCCATCGGGAAGTCGAGGAGCTGGGCCAGCCGCACCTTTCGCAGGCGCTGCCAGTCCTCGGCCCCCATCCGCTCGATCCGGTACCGCATGCTCTCCGACCCCCACCGCCGTCGCTGCCTTCGCCGGTGGCGATCACCTCCGGCGAAGGCAGCATAGCCGCAGGTCAGGGCTTGATGCGGACCACCTGCGGGTCGTGGTCGCTGGCCTGCTGGGCGAACTCGGCGTTGATGTGCACCACGTCGTACTTGGCGTAGCCGACCTCGGGGCTGACCAGGATGTGGTCCAGCACCTGGGAGTTGCCCTGGTAGACGTAGGAGTACTGCTCGGTCTCCGGCAGTTCGTTCACCAGGTCGCGCAGCACGCCGTCCTTGGTGAGCGCGGCCAGCGCGGGCGAGAACTGGTAGTCGTTGAAGTCGCCGAGCGAGACGACGCGCGCCTCCTGGTCGGCGGCCAGCAGCTTGGCGACGAAGGCCTGCTCGACGGTGGCCTGCTTGACCCGCTGCACCTCGGAGCTGCGGGTCGGGGCCTGGAAGCGGCTGTCGATGCCCTGGTCGCCGCCCTTGCTGTTGAAGTGGTTGGCGATGACGAAGACCTTCTTGCCGCGGAAGGAGAACTGCCCGACCAGCGGCTTGCGGCTGTTGGTCCACGCGTCGTCGGTCGGGGCGATCCGGCCGGGCGAGGCGGTCAGCGCGGTGGTGGCGCCGCTGCCGGAGACGTCCACGGCGCTGGTGGCGGCGCCGCCGGGGATGTCGGTGAAGGACACCCGCTGCGGGTTGAACAGGAACACCTGCCGGATGTTGCCGCCCGGCTCGCCGCCGTCCTTGCCGTCCTGCGGGTCGATCGAGCGCCAGTCGTACGCCGGGCCGCCGGCCGCCTTGATCGCGGCGATGAACTTGGCGACGGTCTGGCTCGCGCCGACCGTGCCGTCGTTCTTGGCGCCGTTGTCGTCCTGGATCTCCTCCAGGGCGACGATGTCGGGCGAGCGCAGGTTGGTGACGATGCCCTGGGCCAGCTCGGCGAACTTGGCGTCCGGGTTGCCGGGGGCCAGGTTCTCCACGTTGTAGGTGGCGATGGCGAGTTCGCGGTCGGCCGGCTTCGCGGTGACCTCGCGCTGGAGGTGGTTGTCCTGGAGCGTGCCCAGGGTGCCAGCGACGAGGGTGTAGCCACCGAACTGGTTGTAGTCCAGCGGGCCGGTGGTGGTGCCGGTCAGCACGTCGCCCACGTTGGCCACCGGGAACGGCTGCTGCGGGGTGACCGCCGCCTGCTGCTGCACCATCAGGCGGCCCACGTTGGGCTCCGCGTACGACTCGTACAGCACGCCGCCGCGCTTGCTGCGCTGGTCCTGCCGGTCGGCGGCGACCCACAGCTCGTTGTACTTGTCCGTGGCCTGTACCACCCGGACGTCCTTGACCTGGACGAGCATGCCCTCCAGCGACTCGTAGAAGTCCAGGGCGTACTTCTCCGGGGCGAGCGGCAGCGCGTCGATGCTGGCGCCCGCGGGCGCCAGCGGGGCGTAGGTGCCGGGGATGTTGCGGGTGTCCACGACCACCGGGGCCGGCAGCGGGTTGCCGGAGGAGAGCACGGTGACGGCGGGGCCGGTGAGCTCGGTGACGGACTGCGAGCCGCCCGCGAAGTTCGGGTAGTACTCGGTGACCTTGCCGCTGACCAGGACCGCGTCGCCGGCCTTCACGGTCGGGTTGCCGCCGGTGTAGACGAAGACGCCCTCGCTGGTGGCCGGGTCGGCGTCGGGGTTCGGGTCCTGCATCCAGAAGCCCTTGGCGCTGCCGTACGCGCGCACGCCGGTGACGACGCCGGGCACGCCGGTGACGGGCTTCCCGGCCTGCGGGGAGATCCGGGTGGTGCCCTGGATGTCGTGGATGCGCAGCGGTCCGGCCTCGGTCGGCCCGGCCGGGGCGGCGGTGGGCGCGGCGGCGGGGGCGGCGTTCGCGGCCGGCAGCGGGACGAGCACCAGCGAGGCGGCCAGGCCGGCCGGGAGGATCGCGGCGCGCAGCAGGGCCCGGCGGGGGCGGGGAGCGGGGGCGGTGGTCACCGGGGCATGACTCCTAGCTCCGTCGTGCGGCACGGTCGTGGCACGGCGGTCGAGGGTGGGGCGGGGCACGGGGCGTCCACCCGGCGGATCTGCGGCCGCCGGGCCGTGACGTGTGGTCAGGCGGCGCGCCTACGGCACGCACTACCCGCGTAGAGGAAGCGGAAGCCGGTCACCCGCCCCCCGCAGCGCCCCCAAGATACGCGCGTAGAAAATGACGCGACAAGACCCCGTCAGTGAACTTCTGGTTCCGCCCCGGCCCCTGCTCCTACCCCGCTCCCCTCGACCCGCCCCGGCTTCCGCTCAGCCCGCCTCGATCCGCTCCACGATCAGCTCGCACAGCTCGTGGGTGCGCAGGGCGTCGTGCGCGTCCAGGGTCTTGCCGGCCCGGACGGCGTCCAGGAAGGACAGCACGCACTGCTCGATGCCGCGCTGGCGGGCGACGGACACCCAGTCACCACGCCGGCGGACGGTGGGCTGGCCGCGGTGGTCGATCACCTCGGCGAGGTTGTGCACCGCCCGCTTGGAGTCGGCGCCGGAGACCTCCAGGATCTCCTCCGTCGAGCCGGAGAGCCGGTTCATGATGCCGAGCGCCGTGAAGCCGTCCCCGCCGAGGGTCAGGACGACGTGCTCGACCAGCCCGTCCCGGACGCGGGCGCGGACGTCGACGTGCTCGATCTCGCCGGGGGCCAGGAAGCGCAGGGTGTCGACGACGTGGATGAAGTCGTCGAACACCAGGGAGCGGGCGGCCTCGGCGAGGCCCTCGCGGTTCTTCTGCAGGACGATCAGGTCGCGGGGGCGCTCCTTGGCCTGGGCGTAGCCGGGCGCGTGCCGGCGGTTGAAGCCGACCATCAGCGAGCGGCCCGTCCGGTCGGCGAGGTCGACGAGCCGGCGGGCACCGTCGACGGTGTAGTCGAGCGGCTTGTCGACGTAGACGTCGACACCGGCCGTCAGCAGCTGCTCCACGATCGGAACGTGCTGGCTGGTCGCGGCGTGCACGAACGCCGCCCGGATCCCGCTCCCGATCAACTCCCCGAGATCGGTGAAGCGATTCGCCGGCGCAATCCGGTGCGCGTCACCGATCCGGTCCAGCTTCGCCCCGTCCCTGGTCATCAACCGCAGGTCCAGCGCCGGCAACCCGCCCAGGACCGGCAGATACGCCTTCTGCGCGATGTCACCGAGACCGATCACCCCGACCGGGAGCAGGCCGTCAGGAACAGAGGTCGAGCTCATACGAATCTCCATGCTCATGCGCCGAAAACCATCCGCCCCACCTTATTCGCCCGCTCCCGCACAACGGCGCCGGGCCGGCGAGCGACCGGCCCGGCGGCTCAGGGGATGAGGGCGCCGACCCCTTCGACCACCAGCATCCAGGTGGGCTGCCCGCCCGTGCCGAAGGCGGAGGCGAGGACGTACCCGATCGCGGCGTCGGCGGGGCGGGCGGGGGCGCCGGCGAGCCGTCGACGGTCAGCGTCAGGTGGGCGGTGTCGCGGGTGCCGATGGCGATCTGCGGGTCCGGCTCGCTGCCCGGGTCACGCTCCAGGACGGCGGTGGGGATCCGCTCCCCGGAGACGGTCACCCGGTCCTGGCCGTCGATGCGGACGGTGATCTCGCCGAACAGGGTGTCCTCGGTCGTGAAGGGGGCGGGCGCCGGCAGGTCGGTCATCTGCGATTCCTCTGGTGGGTCGTAACTCCGGCCTTCCGGAACGGAATTCACGGGCCGGAATTCGCGGGCCGGGGAGATTCTCTCATTCGACGGAGAGGAATTCACCCGGTGGTGGGCGCCAGTTGACTTCCTGCCGGCTCGCGGTGGAAGGCACGGCGATCGAGCAGTTCCCGGTGGGTGCCCCGATCCAGGGCGAAGCCCTCCACGACGATCCCGACGAGCAAAGCCCGGCTCGCCCCACCAGCCACTGCTGGAACTTCCAACTCTCCTTCACCACTTAATAGTTACTCCATCCCATGGCAATGGAATCCCCTAGGCTTCGATCCACCCGGTGCCCGGCGCGGCACACCGGCCGACAACGGGAGGACATGATGAGGACCCCGGCAAGCGCGTTACGGCGCGGATCCCGCTGGACCGTCTCGGCGGCGACGGCGGTGGCCCTGCTGCTCGGTGGGGCGGGTGTCTCGGGAGCCTCGGGAGCCTCGGGGGCGGCCCCCTCCGGCGATCCCGACGGCCCCGTCTCCGGCGTTCCGGGGGCCGTCCGGCTCGCGGAATTCACCTGGGAGAAGGTCACCGAGGCGGTCAGTCCGGACGGCCGAACGGTCTACCTCGTGCTGACGGACGTGGTCGGCGGGCGCCAGGGCGTGTACCTGTCCACCGTCGACACGCAGACCGGCACGGTGACGGCCCGCCTCCCGCTCGGCGACCCGGCACCCTACGGGCGGCCTGCCCTCAGCCCGGACGGCCACCGGCTGTACGTCGGAGTCGGCTCCGCCGTCTACGTCATCGACACCGCGACCAACACGGTCAAGGCCCGCGTCGCCGCGCCGGAGCAGCAGCTCCCGGCGGGCTGGACCCCGGGCGCGGCGACCAGTCTGGCCACCGACCCGGACGGCGAGACCCTCTACGTCGGGCAGTCCGGTCCCTCAGGCCCCGCCGGGCAGGAGGAGCCGGGCCGGATCCTGGAATTCTCCACCGGCGACCAGGAGTTCATCGACCAGACGGCGGTCACCGGCCACACGGTCAACGATCTCGCCGTCCTGCCCGACGGCAACTCCCTCTACGCGGGCACCAACCTCGACCTGCTGCGCCTCGACATCGGGACCGGACTCGGCACCACCACGGTCGTCGACCCCGGGGCCAAGGACGAGCTGGCGCTCTCCCCGGACGGCTCCTTCCTGCTCGCGCTCGGGTCGGTCCGCACCTACTCCGTGGGCATCGGGCTCGACACGGGCACGGACAAGGTGCGCTACCTCATGAAGTACGGCTCCGGCTACTTCGAGTACCACCACCCGGCGATGAACGCCGACGGCAGTCGCGTCTACCTGCTCGGCGGCCCCGAGTACAGGCTCCCCACCCCGCTGTACACGTTCGTGCCGGGCGAGAACCGGTTCGACCAGAGCGTGTCCCTCTCCGTCCCCGAGTGGCGCGTGCACGCCCTCTCCGTCGGGCCGGACGGCCACTCGCTCTACGTCACCGGCTGCGACTCGGCCACGGGCTGCTTCCTGCGGACCCTGCGCATCTGACGCCGCGCGCCGGGGCGCCGGTCGCCGAGTGTTCGGCGGCCGGCATTGACAGCCCCGCGCGCGACGCGCTGGGATGAGGCGAGGGTTCGTCACGGGGGTCCGGTCGACGGGACCGGCTGCTGCGCGGTGGCCCACCGGGGGTGTCGTGGAGGCGTTACGAGCCACTGACCCGACGACGGTCGGCGGCCGGTACCGGCTGCTCGGGCGCCTGGGCAGCGGCGGGATGGGCGTGGTGTACCTCGGGCGTTCGCCGGGCGGCCGGCTGGTCGCCGTCAAATGCGTGCACCGGGAGCTCGCCGCCGACCCGGAGTTCCGGCGGCGCTTCGCCCACGAGCTGGAGGCCGTACGGCGGGTCGGCGGGTTCCACACCGCCCAGGTCGTCGACGCCGACCCGGACGGCGACCCGCCGTGGCTGGTCACCGCCTACGTTCCGGGGCCGTCCCTGGCCGAGGCGGTCGCCGCCCACGGCCCGCTGCCGGAAGCGTCGTTGCGCGTCCTCGGGGCGGGGCTGGCCGAGGCGCTGGACGCCATCCACGCCGTCGGCCTGATCCACCGGGACCTCAAGCCGTCGAACGTGCTGCTCGCCGACGACGGGCCGCGCGTCATCGACTTCGGGATCGCCCGCGCGCTGGACGGGACCGCGATCACCCGGACCCAGGTCGTCGTCGGCACGCCCGGCTACATGGCGCCGGAGCAGATCGCGGGTGGCGCGATCGGCCCGGCCTGTGACGTGTTCAGCCTCGGCCACGTGCTCTGCCACGCTGCCGGGTGCGCGCCGTTCGGGCGCGGTGGAGCGCAGGTGATGCTCTACCGGGTCATGCACACCGAGCCGGACCTCGGCGGCGTCCCGCAGGCCCTGCGCCCGGCGATCGCCGCCTGCCTGGCGCGCGATCCCGCCGACCGGCCCACCCCCGCCGAGTTGCTGGACCTGTTCGGGCCGGCCGCGCACGACGCGCCCGCCGGGGCGTGGCTTCCGGCGCAGCGGCGGGCGGCTCCGGTCGTGGCCGGGATCCCGGGGGACGCTCCGCCGGTCGGACCGCCGCCGCTCGGACCGCCGAACGGACCGCCGAACGAGCCGAACGAGCCGAACGACCGCACCCGTACGGCGATCACCGAGGTCCAGCAGGCTCCCGACGCACCGCCGCCCGGTGGCGGGAAGCGCCGGCTCCGCTGGCTGCCGGTGCCGCTCGCCCTCGTGCTCGTCGCCGCCGCCGTCTGCGTCCGGCTCTTCGTGATAACCGGCGGCTCCGGGCCGCCGGACTGCTTCCCGTCCGGTGGCACCCCGGCCGGCTCCTCGCCCCCGACCAGGGTGACCAGCGTGCCCGCGGGGACTCCGCACCCGCCCGCGCCCACCGGGCCCGCCGACCGGACGGTCATCGAGCTCGGCCAGTCGGTCACGCTCAGCTGGGACCACGCCGCCGCGGCGTCGCGCGTCTTCACCGGGCTGGGCGACGACGCCCCCCGCTACACCGCCTGGCTGAGCACCGCCGCCTGCACGTTCACACCCACCGCCACCGGGCTGTACCGGTGGGAGGCGAGCACCGCGAACGCCGCCGAGGGACAGGCCGGCAGCGCGTGGTCCGAGGACCGGTTCCTGTTCGTCAGGGCGAAGAGCTCCTCGACGCCCGACCCCGGGCAGGACGCCCCGGCCGTCCCCCGCCTGCTGGCCCCGGCGGACCAGGCCGTGGCCAAGGCCGGCCAGCCGGTCTCGCTGAGCTGGACGGCGAACGGCTTCGCCTCCCACCCCTCGGTGCTGTCGCCCGACGGGACCTGGCAGAACATGCCCTGGCAGGACGCGTCGACCTACCTGTACACCCCGCCCTCGCCCGGGATCTACGTCTGGAGCGCGTTCACCGAGGCCAAGGGCGGCTGCGACGGCGGGGCCTGCGCCAGCGGGGCGAGCGCGCAGCGGTACCTGATCGTGGAGTAGGCCACCCCCACGGCCCGGCCACCCCCACAGCCCGGCCACCGCCCGCGCCGCAGCCTTCGGCCGCTGCTTGAGGAACGCCGCCCCGGCGAAGAGCCGGGCGGAGTTGGTGCGGTCGATGGCGGCGCGGGTGGTGTCGAGCAGGTAGTCGGCGACGTACGCGGGCACGCCCGGGACACCGGGGCCGGGCAGCTGCGGGCCTGGCAGGACGTCACCGACGCGGTGCACGCGGCGGGCGGGCGGGTCTTCGCCCAGATCATGCACACCGGCCGGATCGGCCACCCCGACCTGGTGCGCCACTCCAGCCTGCCGGCGGGCTTCGTCCTGCTGGCGCCCTCGGCCGTCCGGCCGCAGCGTCAGCAGGGTGTCCTCCCGAAGCGAGCGCAGCTCGCGATACGGCTGCCCCCGTCCGGCGCAACCGGTGATCCCACGTCCACTGCCTCCCGTCGGCTGGTTCTCCGGCACCGAGCCTGCCCGCCTCGTCTCGCGGTGCGCCAGTGATCCCGCCATGTCCGGATCGCGAAGTTCTCACACTCCCGTCCGGTGCGATCCCGGATGTCCGGTGGGCCGTTCCAGGCGACGAACTTGTTCGTTACGAACATGTTCGTTACCGTGGAGGGGCGGGTGGCGAACCCGCGCCGACCGACATCGACCGGCGCCGCCGGGCACCGACCTGCACCGACCTGCACCGATCCAAGGAGTGGCCATGACCGTCCAGCACGTTCCCGTCGCCGTCATCGGAGCCGGGCTCGGGGGCCTCGTGCTCGCCCGGGTCCTGCACGTCCACGGCATCCGGGCGGCCGTCTTCGACCTGGAGCCCTCGCCCGAGGCCCGCACCCAGGGCGGCCTGCTCGACATCCACGACGACTCCGGCCAGCAGGCCCTGCGCGACGCCGGGCTGCACGACCGGTTCCTGGCCCTGGTCCACACGGGCGGCGAGGCCCTGCGGGTAGTGGGGCCCGACGGCGCCGTCCGGCTGGAGCAGGAGGACGACGGCACCGGCGGCCGCCCCGAGGTCGACCGGGGCCGGCTGCGGGACCTCCTGCTGGACTCCCTGCCCGCCGGCACCGTGCGCTGGGGCCGGAAGGCGGTCCGCGCCCGCGCGCTGGGCGACGGCCGCCACCAGGTCGCCTTCGCCGACGGCACGGCCGTCACCACGGACCTGCTGGTCGGAGCGGACGGCGCCTGGTCCCGGATCCGGCCGCTGCTGTCCGACGCCCGGCCCGCCTACACCGGGATCTCCTTCGTCGAGGCCGACCTGCACGACGCGGACGCCCGGCACCCCGAGGCGGCCGCCCTGGTCGGCGGCGGGTTCTTCCTCTCCGTGGCCGAGGGCCGCGGCTTCCTCGCCCACCGCGAGGGCGACGGAGGCATCCACGTCTACACCGCCGTCCGGGCCGGCGAGGACTGGCTGGACGGCCTCGACACCACCGCCCCCGACACCGCCAAGGCCGCCGTGCTGGCCCGCTTCGACGGCTGGGCCGACGGCCTGCGGGCGCTGCTCGCCGACGCCGACGGCGACCTGGTCCCGCGCCGGATCCACGCCCTGCCCGTCGGCCACCGCTGGGACCGCACCCCCGGCGTCACCCTGCTCGGCGACGCCGCCCACCTGATGTCCCCGTTCGCCGGCGAGGGCGCCAACCTCGCCATGCTCGACGGCGCCGAACTCGGCCAGGCCCTCGCCCGCCACCCCGGCGACCCCGAGGCCGCCCTCACCGCCTACGAGCGCGCCCTCTTCCCGCGCAGCGAGGCCTCGGCCGCCGAGTCCGCCGCCAACCTGGAGCTGATGTTCGGCCCGGACGGCCTCCAGGGCCTGCTCGACCAGTTCGGCGCCCCGGCCCGGCCCGCCCCGGCAGTCGGGCGGTAGCGACGGGCGGGCGGTAGCGACGGGCGGGCGACCGGCGAACCCGTTCGTCACGAACGCGGTCGCTAGGCTGACGGGTATGACCGACGCCCCCGCCCGACCCCGCAGCCGCCGTGAACGGCCGGCCAAGCCCGCGCTGAGCCACGAGGCGATCGTCGCCGCCGCCGTGCGGGTGCTGGAGGCGGAGGGCCTGCCACGGGTGACCATGCGGCGGCTGGCCCAGGAGCTGGACACCGGGCCGGCCTCGCTCTACGTGTACGTGGCCAACGCCGCCGAACTGCACGCCGCGATCCTGGAGGAGTTCCTCGGGGAGGTGGACCTGAGCCCGGTGACGGCGGCCGGGGACTGGCGCGAGCGGTTGGCCGCCGTCCTCAACTCCTGCACCGGGGTGCTGTTCCGGCACCCGGCGCTCGCCCACGCCGCGTTGGTGGCGAGGCCGTCCGGGCCCCACTACCTGGCCCTGGTGGAGGCGGTCCTGGCGCTGCTGCACGAGGGCGGGGTGCCGGACGGGCAGGCGGCCTGGGGCGTGGACGTGCTGCTGCAGGTGGCCACCGCCACCGCCGCCGAGCAGTCCGCCCGGCAGGGCGAGCAGGCGGAGCGGGAGCAGGGCGCCCTCACCGACGCGCTCCGCACGGCGCCCGCCGACGCCTACCCGAGGATCGCCGCGCTCGGGGACGACCTGGTGTCCGGGGCGCCGGAGGACCGGCTGTCCTGGATGTTCCGGGTGGTCGTCAACGGCACGCGCACGACGCCCCGACCCGCCTGACCCGCCCGACCCGCCTGACCCGAGGCGACCACCGCGACCACCGCGACCGCCACGACCGGGCCGACCGGGCCGACCGCCCGCTGGTCCGCCCGCCCGCCGGGCCGACCTCAGGCGCCCGCCGCGGCCGCCTCGGCGAGGGCGTCCAGCACCGGGCGGATCAGCGGGTGCCCGTCGGCCCCGGCCCGGACGGCGGCGAAGACCCGGCGGGTGGCGAGTTCGCTGTCCACCGGCCGGACGGCGATCCGGCCGAGGTCGACGCCGCGCAGCGCCGAGCGCGGCACGAGGGCGACGCCGGCGCCCGCCGAGGCGAGGGCGACGACGGCCCGGAAGTCGTCGGAGGAGTGCACCAGGCGCGGCTGGAAGCCGGCGTGCTCGCAGGCCAGCAGGACGACGTCGTGGCAGGGGTTGCCCGGGTAGGGGCCGATCCACCGCTCGTCGGACAGGGCCGCGACGGCGAGCGGGCCGTCCTCGGCGGCCAGCGGGTGGCCGAGCGGCAGCACCGCCTCGAACGGCTCGGCGTACAGCGGGACGCGGGTGAGCCGGGCGTCGTCGGCGCGTGGGGCGCCCCGGTACTCGACGGCCACCGCGAGGTCGGCCCGGCCGTCCAGGACCATCGGCAGGCTGGCGTCGCCCTCCGCGTCCAGCACCTTGAGCCGCACACCGGGCGCCTGGGCGGCCAGCAGCCCGATCGCCGGGGCGAGGACGAGCGCGATGCCGGTGGCGAAGGAGGCGACGGTGACCTCCCCGGAGACGCCCGCGCTGTAGGCGGCGAGGTCGGCCTCGGCGCGCTCCAACTGGGCGAGCACGGCGTCGGCGTGGCCGAGCAGGATCTCCCCGGCGGCGGTCAGGCGCACGCCCCGGCCCTCGCGGGCGAGCAGGTGGTGGCCGGTCTCCTGCTCCAGGGCGGCCAGTTGCTGGGAGACCGCGGAAGGGGTCAGGTAGAGGGCGGCCGCCGCGGCGGTCACGGTGCGGTGGTCCGCCACGGCCCGCAGGGTCCGCAGCCGTCGGGCGTCGATCACAAGGCCAATTCTGCCAGCGTGCCGGGGCGGACCCGACCGGGCCGGGGCCCGCGCGGAGCGGGCGGTACGACCTGTGGCGTATTTCCGGACGAGATCGCTTCGCCTTGTTGACCTTCCGGGCCGGGCGGCGCTTGGCTCTTCCCGAGCCGGGCTTCGGGGGTGTCGAGGGCCCGGCGCCGTCATCAGGGGAGGATGTCCATGACCACCGCACGAACCCGCCGTTGGCTGGCCCGGACCGGCAGCGTCCTGGTGGCCGCCGCCGTCGCGGCCGGCACCGCGCTGCCGGCCGCCGAGGCCCGGCCGTCCGGCGAGACCGCCCGGGTGAGCGAGGGGCTGAACGGTGCCCAGCCCGACGGCTTCTCGTACGCGCTCGGACTGAGCCTGGACGGCCGCGCGGCCCTCTTCTCCTCGTCGGCGACCAACCTGGTGCCCAACGACACCAACGGCGTGACCGACCTCTTCGTCCGGAACCTCTGGACCAAGCGGATCGAGCGGGTCAGCGTCGCCGACGACGGCTCCCAGCTGAACGCGGAGACCGCCGAGGGGACGATCAGCGGCGACGGCCGGTACGTCACGTTCAGCACGACGGCGACCAACGCGGTGCCGGGCCAGCCCCACCACGAGAGCGACGTCTTCGTCCGCGACCTCTGGACCGGCCACACCGAGCTGGTCACCGCCGGCGGGACGACCTCGACCGACGACCAGACGATCCGCAACGCCTTCTCCCCCAGCCTGAGTTGGGACGGCCGCTACGTCACCTACTCCTCCGACCGCACCGACCTCGCCCCGGGCGTCCACCGCGGCAAGTTCAACATCTACGTCACCGACCGCTGGACGCACACCACCCGGCTGGTGACCACCGGCGCCGACGGCGGCACCGCCGACAACAACTCCTTCCGCCCGACCATCAGCGCCGACGGTTCCACCATCGGCTTCACCTCGCGGGCGGGCAACCTGCTGCCGCCCGACCAGCCGGCCGCCACCGCGACCGACGCCCCGACCGGCCTGAGCGACACCGCGGAGGCCGCCGAGGCCGCCGCCCCGGCCCGGCCCGCGGCGGGCGCCGAACCCCGGCTGACCGGCCCCCGCTACTACCCGTTCTTCGTGTGGAACGCGCACACCGGCCGGACCAGCGCCGGCAGCATCGACGAGACGGGCGCGTTCCGGGGCACCGGCCTCGACAACCGGATCAGCCTCGACGGCCGCTACGCGATCTACAGCCTGCCGGTCTTCGGCGGCGGGGACGCCCCGCACCGCACCCGGCTCGACGTGTACGCCCGCGAGCTGGCCACCGGCAAGCTCACCAAGGTCAGCGCCACGCCGCCCGGCACCACGACCACCAAGTCGTCCTCCAACGGCGTCATGACGCTCGACGACCGCTGGGTCTACTTCGACTCCGACGCCGACAACCTGGTCCCCGGCGACACCAACCAGCAGACCGACGTCTTCCGCCGCGACCTCCGGACCGGACACACCGAGCTGGTGAGCCGGGCCCAGGACGGCTCGCAGAGCACCGGCGCCTCCTACGGCCCCGCGATCGACGCCCTCGGCCTCACGACGATCTTCACCGCCGAGGACGGCACGCTGGTCCCCGGTGACACCAACCACGCCTCGGACGTCTTCCTGCGCCGCCGGTGACCCCCGGGGATCGGGCCACTCGCCCAGGGCGTGCCGGACACCCCGAGGGCATGTCCGAGTGGCCCGATCCCCTTGCGGGATACGTTGGTTGACGTATTTTCCGCCGAGATCACCCGTGGCCGTTGACCACCACGCCTCCCGGCGATTGGCTCTCCCGAGAGCCCGTCGCCGGGAGGGAGCCCGACCGGGCGATCAGAGGGGGAAAGGACAGACCTCATGGCACACAGCACCCGCACCACCCGCAACCGGTGGCTGGTCGGCGGTGGCAGCATCCTGGCGGCCGCCGCCGTACTCGCCGCGACCGCCGCACCCGCCCAGGCCTCCCAGGCCGACCGGGCCGACCGGGCGCCGCGCGGCACCGTCCAGGTCAGCGTCGGGCTGAACGGCGCCGCACCGGACAACCAGTCCTGGAGCCAGGCGATCAGCGCCGACGGCCGCTACGCCCTGTTCACCTCCTGGGCCACGAACCTGGTGTCCCAGCCCGCGAAGAGCGCCCGCGACGCCTACGTCCGCGACCTGAGGACCGGCCGCACCGAGCGGATCAACCTGTCCGCCGACGGCAGCGCGCTGAACGGCTTCACCGACAACGTCGCGATCAACGCCGACGGCCGCTACGTCGCCTTCGACAGCGACGCCGAGAGCGTGGTGCCCGGCATGCAGGTCCAGGGGCGCACCGAGGTGTACGTCCGCGACCGGAGGACCGGCCGCACCGAGCTGATCAGCGGCGGGCTCACCGGCACCGACACCGACAAGTTCCACGCCTCCTACGCGCCCTCGATCAGCGCGAACGGCCGCTACGTGGTCTTCGGCTCCAGCCGGAAGGACCTCGTCCCCGACCTCCAGGGCGACGCCCCCTCGCTGGCCAGGCCCTACACCTGGGACTACAACATCTACGTCACCGACCGCTGGACGGGGAAGACCAAGCTGGTGACCCGCGGCGTGGACGGCAAGCCGGGCGACGGCATGTCCCTCCACCCGACGATCAGCGCGGACGGCCGCACCATCGGCTTCACCTCCATGGCCGGCAACCTGCTGCCCGCCGACCAGACCCCCGCCCCGGCCGCCGGGGGCGCCGCCGCCCCCGCCGACGTGGAGCCGGCCCCGGGCATCGCCCCGGCCCTGCCCCACAGCGCGCAGAAGGGCCTGGCCCAGCCGAACCTGGCCCGGCCGGTGACCGCCCCCTACTACACCTACGACGTGGAGTCCGGCCGCATCTCCGCCGCGAGCCTCGACCTCGACGGCAAGCTCGGCGCCCCGAGCTTCGACGCGACGATCAGCCCCGACGGGCGGCGCGCGATCTACGCCCTGCCCGAGCCCGGCGGGTCGACCGGCGGCCACCGGTTCCACACCGTGCTGTACGTCCGGGACCTCGGGAAGGGCACCGTGACGAAGATCAGCGGCGGCCTGCCCGGCACCACCTCGGTCGGCTCCTCCGACCACGCCCGGATCACCGCCGACAACCGCTGGGTCTACTTCGCCTCCGCCGCCGACAACCTGGTGGCGGGCCCGCAGCACCCGGGCTGGGACGTCTACCGCCACGACCTGCGCACCGGCCGCACCGAGCGGATCACCACCGCTCCGGACGGCTCGCTCGGCAACGGCTCCTCGACCGACCCGGTCGTGGACGCCCGCGGCCGCACGGTGGTGTTCAGCTCGACCAGCGGGAACCTGCTCGCCGGCACCGGCGGCCCGGCGAGCACCGACTCCCAGGTCTTCGCCCGCGCCACCGGGCACCACGGCGACGGCGACGATCAGGACCAGAACCAGGGACAGGACCAGGACGACGACTGACCGGCGACCGCCGCCCGCCCCGTGAACCGCGGACGGGGGCGGGACGTCGGCCGGGCCGGCGTCCCGCCCCCGAAGCGGGAGGGTGGGGCAGGTGGTTGGTGGGCCGTGGGGGGGGGGGGGGGGGGGGGGCCCCCCCCCCCCCCCCCCCCCCCACGACGACGGTGAGCCCGCGGGCCGGTCCGGTGGTGAGCCCGCGGGCCGGTCCGGTTCCGAGCGGACCGGCCCGCGGGCAGCCTGTGCGGGCTAGGGCACGCCCTACTCCCCCAGCGCGGCGCGCGCGTCCACGAAGGCGGCGACGGCGCGCTCGACGTCCTCGGTGGAGTGCGCGGCCGACAGCTGCACCCGGATCCGGGCCTGGCCGTGCGGCACCACCGGGAACGAGAAGCCGATCACGTACACACCGCGCTCCAGCAGCAGTTCGGCGAGCCGGCCGGCCCTGGCCGCGTCGCCGATCATCACCGGGGCGATCGGGTGGTCGCCCGGCAGGATCTCGAAGCCGGCCTCGGTCATCTTCGTGCGGAACAGCGCCGTGTTGGCCGCCAGCCGCTCGCGCAGCTCGTTGGACTGCTCGACCAGGTCGAGCACCTTCAGCGAGGCCGCCGCGATCACCGGGGCGAGCGAGTTGGAGAACAGGTACGGGCGGGAGCGCTGGCGCAGCAGGGCGACGATCTCCCGGCGGGCGGCGACGTAGCCGCCGGAGGCGCCGCCGAGCGCCTTGCCGAGGGTGCCGGTGATGATGTCCACGCGGTCCATCACGCCGTGCAGTTCGGGGGTGCCGCGGCCGCCGGGGCCGACGAAGCCGACGGCGTGCGAGTCGTCGACCATGACCATGGCGTCGTAGCGGTCGGCCAGGTCGCAGATCTCGCGCAGCGGGGCGACGTAGCCGTCCATCGAGAACACGCCGTCGGTGACGATCAGGCGGCGGCGGGCGTCCTGGGTCTCCTTGAGCTGCTGCTCCAGGTCGGCCAGGTCGCGGTTGGCGTAGCGGTGGCGGCGGGCCTTGCTGAGCCGGATGCCGTCGATGATGCTCGCGTGGTTGAGCGCGTCGGAGATGACGGCGTCGCGGTCGTCGAGCAGGGTCTCGAAGACACCGCCGTTGGCGTCGAAGCAGGAGGAGTACAGGATGGTGTCCTCCTGGCCCAGGAAGGCCGAGAGGCGGTCCTCCAGTGCCTTGTGGACGTCCTGGGTGCCGCAGATGAAGCGCACCGAGGCCATGCCGTAGCCCCAGCGGTCCAGTGCGTCCTTGGCGGCGGCGAGCACCTCGGGGTGGTCGGCCAGGCCGAGGTAGTTGTTGGCGCAGAAGTTCAGCACCTCGCCGGGGCGGCCGCCGCCGGTGACGGTGACCGCGGCGCTCTGCGGGGTGCCGATGACCCGCTCGGGCTTGAAGAGCCCGGCCTCGCGGATCTCGTCGAGGGTGGTGGCGATGTCGGCGCGCACGTTGTCGAACACTGCGGACTCCTAACGAGGGCGAACGGGGGGGCTCAGGCGGTCCAGTCGAGGATGATCTTGCCGCAGCGGCCGCTGGCGGCCTCGTCGAAGGCGGCCTCGAAGTCGGTGGCGGCGTACCGGCCGGTGATCACCGGGGCGAGGTCCAGGCCGCCCTCCAGCAGCACGGACATCGCGTACCAGGTCTCGAACATCTCGCGGCCGTAGATGCCCTTGATGGTGAGCATCGAGGTGACGACCGAGGCCCAGTCGACCGGGAACTGCTCGGCGGGCAGGCCGAGCACGGCGATCTTCCCGCCGTGGGTCATGTTGGCGATCATCGACTGCATCGCCTCGGGGCGGCCGGACATCTCCAGGCCGACGTCGAAGCCCTCGCGCAGGCCGAGCTTCTGCTGGCCCTCCTCGATGGTGTGCTCGGCGACGTTCAGCGCCAGCGTGACGCCGACCTCACGGGCCAGGTCGAGGCGGTACGGGGAGACGTCGGTGATCACCACGTTGCGGGCGCCGGCGTGCTTGGCGACGGCGGCGGCCATGATGCCGATCGGGCCGGCGCCGGTGATCAGCACGTCCTCGCCGACCAGCGGGAAGGAGAGCGCGGTGTGGACGGCGTTGCCGAACGGGTCGAAGATCGCGGCCACGTCCAGGTCGACCGGCACCCGGTGCACCCAGACGTTGGAGGCGGGCAGGGCCACGTACTCGGCGAAGGCGCCGTCCCGGCCGACGCCGAGGCCGACCGTGTTGCGGCACAGGTGGCGGCGGCCGGCCTGGCAGTTGCGGCACTTGCCGCAGACCAGGTGGCCCTCGCCGCTGACCAGGTCGCCGACCGCGATGTCCGCGACGCCGGCGCCGATCTCGGCGACCTCGCCGACGAACTCGTGGCCGAGCACCAGCGGGGTCGTGATGGTCCGCTGGGCCCAGCCGTCCCAGTTGCGGATGTGCAGGTCGGTGCCGCAGATGCCGGTCCGCAGCACCTTGATCAGCACCTCGCCGGGGCCGATCTCGGGCTTGGGGACGTCCACCAGCCAGAGGCCGGGCTCGGCCTTCTGCTTGACGAGTGCCTTCACGGGCGACGGCTCCTGACGTACGAGTGGGGCGGCCTTGGGGGTGGGCAGGCCGAGTGGCCCCGGTGTGGCCGTTCCTGGCGGACGCGTTCCGGGCAGGCAGAAATCTGCCTGGTGAGAGGGGGTGCGGTCCATCGAGGAATTCTTAAGGGCGGCCACAGCTGGGCTAAACGATCGTGCCCGAGCTGGGGCCGGGGGCGGGCGCGGCGTGCCGGTGCTCACCCGTCCGGCCGAGCGCGGGCCGACTTCGGCGACACCAACCCCCCAGCGGGCGGCGGTCCTTGACAGCACGGGAGGCGGCGTGCGCCAGCCGGCCGGGGCACTCGGCTGACCGCTGGGTCCGTTCGGGTCAGCCCCGCGGCGGCCGACGCGCGGGGGCGCACCGGCGGTGCTTACGGTGGCGGCGCTCCCCCGCCGGCTCCGTGGAGCAGCGCTCCGGGGCCGCCCGCCCCAGAGAGGCGCCTCGACCCATGACCAAGATCCGACGGCCACATCCGGCCGCGTCCCGTTCCACCCGCCGAGCGGCCTGCGCCGCCCTGGCGCTGACCGGCCTGCTCGCGAGCGCGGCCTGCTCCGGCGGGTCGACGCCGGCCCGGCCGGCCGACGGCGCGGCGCTCACCGCCGAGCCGGCCGCGCTCAGCCCGTCCGCGTCGGGCTCCGCCGCCGGCTCGGGCTCGCCGAGCAGCCCGGCGAGCGGCTCGGCCGGCACGGTGGTGCCGCTGACCCCCGACATCGCCAACCAGTTGGACGCCGCGATCAAGCAGGTGATGGGCCGGACCTCCACCCCCGGCGTGATCGTCGGGATCACCACCCCCGGCGGCAGCTACCAGCGGGCCTTCGGCCAGGCCGACAAGGTCGCCGGCACCCCGATGTCGCCCGACCTGAACACGCGGATCGGCAGCGTGACCAAGACCTTCACGGCGACGGGCGTGCTGCGGCTGGTCGACCAGGGCAAGGTGGGCCTGGACGACCCGGTCTCCAAGTACGTGGACGGCGTGCCCGGCGGCGACGGCATCACCATCCGCCAGCTCGCCGGGATGCGCAGCGGCCTGTTCCCGTACAGCTCCGACCCGGACTTCGTGAACGCGCTGATCAGCGACCCGAACCGGGTGTTCACGCCCGACCAGCTGCTCGCCTACGGGTACAAGCACCCGGCGAACTTCCCGCCGGGCAGCAAGTTCGAGTACAGCAACAGCAACTACATCCTGCTCGGCAAGGTCATCGAGAAGGCCGGCGGGGAGCCCGTGGGCCAGTTCCTCAAGGACCAGGTGTTCACCCAGGCCGGCCTGAACGGGACGGTCTTCCCGACCGACGCGAGCTTCCCCGACCCGCACGCCCACGGCTACACCGACCAGACGCCCAACGGCGAGACCACGGACGCCACCGACTGGAACCCGTCCTGGGCCTGGTCGGCCGGGGCGGTCATCTCCGACCTCACCGACCTGCAGAACTGGGCGAAGACCCTGGCCACCGGCTCCCTGCTGAACCCGGCCACCCAGGGCCAGCGGTTGAAGACCCTGCCGACCGGCGACCCCGGCGTCCGCTACGGCCTCGGGCTGTTCGACAACAACGGGTGGATCGGGCACAACGGCTCGCTGCCCGGTTACGAGACCGTGGCGGTGTACCTGCCGCAGTCGCAGGCCGCCCTGGTGGTGCTGCTCAACACCGATGTGACGTACCAGGGTTCGGAGCCGTCCTCGCTGTTCGCGCAGGCGATCACGCAGATCGTCTCGCCGAAGAACGTCTACTCGCTCCCGCCGATGAACACCGCCTCGCCGTCGGCCTCGTCCTCGGGATCCGCGTCGCCGTCAGCCTCGCCCTCGGGATCCGCGTCGCCGTCGGCCTCGCCCTCCTCCTCGCCGACCGCCCCGGGATCCGCCTCCAACTCGCCGACCTCGGTCAACGTCTGACCCGACCCGTCGCAGGCCCGGCCCGGATCACCGGGCCGGGCCTGTGCCGTGCCTGTGTCGTGCCTGTGCCGTGCCGTGCCGTGCCGTCAACTCCCCAGCACGCGGGCCAGATCGTAGGAGACCGGCTCCTCCAGCTGCGCGTAGGTGCAGCTCTCCGGCGTGCGGTCCGGCCGCCAGCGGCGGAACTGCGCGGTGTGCCGGAAGCGGGTGCCCTCCATGTGGTCGTAGGCGACCTCGACCACCCGCTCGGGGCGCAGCGCGACCCAGGAGAGGTCCTTGCCACCGGTCCACCGGCTGACCGCGCCCGGCAGCCGGCCCTCGGCGTGCGCCGCCTCGTCCGCCCAGCCGCCCCACGGGTGCCGGGAGAGGTCCGCCATCCGCAACGGGGCCAGTTCCTCGGCGAGTTCGCAGCGGCGGGCCATCGAGAACGCGGCGCAGACGCCGACGTGCTGGAGCCGGCCCTCGGCGTCGTTGATGCCGAGCAGCAGCGAGCCGACCACCGGGCCGCTCTTGTGCTCGCGATAGCCGGCCACCACGCAGTCGGCGGTACGCGCGTGCTTGATCTTGAACATGGTCCGCTCGCCCGGCCGGTACGGCTGGTCCAGCGGCTTGGCCACCACCCCGTCCAGCCCGGCGCCCTCGTACTCGGCGAACCAGGCCTGCGCCACGTCGCGGTCGGTGGAGGCGGGGGCGGTGAACACCGGGTCGCGGGCGGCGCCGAGCGCCGTCTCCAGGGCCGCGCGGCGCACCGACAGCGGCTCGTCCAGCAACGGGAGGTCGCCGAGTGCGAGCAGGTCGAAGGCGATGAAGGAGGCGGGCGTCCGCTCCGCCAGCAGCCGCACCCGGCTGGCCGCCGGGTGGATGCGCTCCAGCAGTTCCTCGAACCGCAATCGGCCGTCCCGGGCGATCACCACCTCGCCGTCCAGCACGCAGCTCGGCGGCAGCTCCCGCCGCAGCGCGGCGACCAGCTCGGGGAAGTACCTGGTCAGCGGTTTGCCGGTCCGGCTGCCGAGCTCCACCTCGTCGCCGTCGCGGAACACGATCGTCCGGAAGCCGTCCCACTTGGCCTCGTACTGCATCCCCGGCGGGATCTTCGCCACCGACTTGGCGAGCATCGGCGCCACCGGCGGCATCACGGGCAGGTCCATGGCTCCGATCCTCGCGCGCACGGCCGGAAGCCGCGCGACGAAAAGACGCGCGCCGGACGCGGCGCCCTTAGCGTGAGAGCCATGGGCTCAGCCGTGGAACTGGATGTCGCCGGGCGCAGCGTCCGGCTGTCGAACCCGGACAAGGTGTACTACCCCGAGCGCGGCTTCACCAAGCTGGACGTCGCGCAGTACTACCTGGCCGTCGCCGACGGGGTGCTGCGCGGACTGCGCGACCGGCCCACCACCCTGCAGCGCTTCCCGGACGGCGTGGACGGCGAGTTCTTCTACCAGAAACGCGCCCCCAAGGGCCTGCCGGACTGGCTGCCCACCGCCCGGATCAGCTTCCCCAGCGGCCGCTCCGCCGACGAGATCTGCCCCACCGAGCCGGCCGCCGTGCTGTGGGCCGCCAACCTCGGCTGCCTCACCTTCCACCCCTGGCCGGTCCGCCGCTCCGACACCGAGCACGTCGACGAACTGCGCATCGACCTCGACCCGCAGCCCGGCACCGACTTCCACGACGCCGTCCGCGCCGCCCACGAACTGCGCGCCCTGCTGGCGGAGCACGGACTCCGCGGCTGGCCCAAGTCCTCCGGCGGGCGCGGCCTGCACGTGTACGTCCCGCTGGTGCCCGAGTGGACGTTCACCGACGGCCGGCACGCGGTGATCGCGCTCGGCCGGGTGCTGGAGCAGCGCATGCCCGGGCAGGTCACCACCGCCTGGTGGAAGGAGGAGCGCGGCGAGCGGATCTTCGTCGACTACAACCAGATGGCCCGCGACCGCACGATCGCCTCCGCCTACTCCCTGCGCGCCCGCCCCCGCGCCACCGCCTCCACCCCGCTGCGCTGGGAGGAGCTCGACGACGCCTCCCCCGAGGACTTCGACCTGCGCACCGTCCCCGCCCGCTTCGCCGAACTCGGCGACCTCAACGCCGAGATGGACGGCCAGGCGTTCCGCCTGGACAGCCTGCTGGAGCTGTACGACAAGCAACTGCACGACGAGGGCCTCGGCGAACTCCCGTACCCGCCCGACCACCCCAAGGCGGCGGGCGAGCCGACCAGGGTGCAGCCCAGCCGGGCGCGGAAGACGTAACGGCGCATCGTACGGATCCGGCCGGGCTCACATCCCCGTCATGGACAGCACGAACCAGAAGACGCCGCCCAGCATCACCAGGGTGAACAGCAGCACGCCCCCGACCACGCCGGAGAACACCAGCCCCCGGCCCACCCGCCACGCGCGCAGGCCGGCACCGACCAGCAGCACGCCCGCCACACCCGGCATCAGGGCCAGCGCCAGCAGCATCAGCGTCCGCGCCACCTCGGCGGCCGACACCAGGTGGCACTCCTCCCCCTCGCACACCACTCGGACGTCCTCGCCCACCGGTGCGCCCGCCCAGACCCGGGCGTGCTCGTCCGCCGGGCCGTCGCCGTCCGGACGGAACACGCCCCGGCAGTCCGAAGGGGGCGGGCCGTCGTCGTACGCCGGGATCAGACACCGCTCCGCCCGGAACGTCCCGGGCGCCCCCACCAGCCCCGCCGCCTGTCCGAACTGCCGCGCCGGTCCGCCCACCAGCCACCCGGCCAGCCACACCAGCAGCACCCCGGCCGCCACCGGCCCCCACCGCCGCACCGCCACCCCCATCGGCTCACCCCCGCCGGGGGTGACGCCACCGGCGGCCGGGCGGTTGCAGGAGCGGCCCGGTCCCGGCCGATCCCGCCCGGTGTCAGCCGACCCGGGCGCCCGCCGGAGCCAGCTCGGCGATGATCCGGACCGCCTCCGCGAGCTGCGCCTCCGTCAGGTCCCCGCGCGCGGTGAGCCGCAGCCGGGACACCCCGTCCGGGACGGACGGCGGGCGGAAGCAGCCGACGGCGAGCCCGGCCCGCCGGCAGTCGGCGGCCCAGGCGACGGCGGCCTCCGCACCCGGGGCGCGCACCGACACCACGGCCGCGTCCGGCTCGCAGGCCCGGAGCCCGGCGGCGGTCAGCCGGGCCGCGAGGCCGCGGGCCACCTCGCGGGTGCGGTCGGCGCGGTGCGGCTCGGCGCGCAGCAGGCGCAGCGCGGCGAGGGCCGCGCCGACGGCGGCCGGGGCGAGGCCGGTGTCGAAGATGAAGGTGCGGGCGGTCTCGGTGAGGTGGCGGATCACCCGGCGCGGCCCGAGCACGGCGCCGCCCTGCGAGCCGAGCGACTTGGAGAGCGTGACGGTGGCGACGGTGTCCGGCTGCCCGGCCAGTCCGGCCGCCGCGAGCGCCCCGGCGCCGCCGGGCCCGAGGACGCCCAGCCCGTGCGCGTCGTCGACCAGCAGCGCCGCGCCGTGCGCCCGGGCGGCGGCGGACAGCCCGGGCAGCGGGGCGGCGTCGCCGTCCACCGAGAACACCGAGTCGCTGACCACCAGCGCCCGCCGCTGCGTCCGGCGCCCCAGCGCCTCCCGTACGGCCTGCGGGTCGCTGTGCGGGGCCCGGTGGACGTCCGCGCGGGCGAGCCGGCAGCCGTCGATCAGCGAGGCGTGGTTGTAGGCGTCCGACACGATCAGCGTGTCCGGGTCGGTGAGCGCGGTCAGCGCGGCCAGGTTGGCGGTGTACCCGGAGGAGAACACCAGCGCCGCCTCCACCCCGCAGAACGCGGCGAGCTCCTCCTCCAGCTCGGTGTGCAGCGCGGTCGTCCCGGTCACCAGCCGCGACCCGGTCGACCCCCCGCCCCACCGCACCGCCGCCTCGGCCGCCGCCCGCGTCACCACCGGGTGCCTGGTCAGCCCCAGGTAGTCGTTCCCGGCCAGGTCGAGCACCGGGTCCTGCGCCGCGCGGCTGCGCAGCCGCCGGGTCAGACCGGCCTCGGCCCGCAGCCCGGCGGCCTCGTCGAGCCAGTCGAAGACGGCCGCCGGGGCCAGGTCGGTGGTGTGCGTCCCGGACGCGAGCGGTTGGACCATGCCCGGCACTCTGGCACGCCCCCGCCGCCGCGATCAATGGGCGACCGCGCACAGCTTCGCGGCCGCCGGTGCAGCGATCCGAACAGTCCCGGGGCGGGTGCCGGCTGATGGCGGGCTTTGCCCGGGGTGGCGGCGAGCAGGCAAGATAGCCGGGTGACCCTCCTTGATCTGATGCCGAAGCCCGCCACGCCCGATGCGCTGTACGAGACCTTCGCCGCGTGGGCGGAGGAGCGCGGGATCACGCTGTACCCGGCGCAGGAGGAGGCGCTGATCGAGCTGGTGTCGGGGAACAACGTGATCCTGGCGACGCCGACCGGCTCGGGCAAGAGCCTGGTGGCGGCGGGCGCGCACTTCGCGGCGCTGGCGGAGGGGAAGCGGACGTTCTACACGGCGCCGATCAAGGCGCTGGTGTCGGAGAAGTTCTTCGACCTGGTCAAGATGTTCGGCACCGAGCAGGTCGGCATGATGACCGGCGACGCGAGCGTGAACCCGACCGCGCCGATCATCTGCTGCACGGCCGAGGTGCTGGCGCAGATCGCGCTGCGCGACGGGCTCCGGGCGGACGTCGGCCAGGTGGTCATGGACGAGTTCCACTTCTACGCGGAGCCGGACCGCGGCTGGGCCTGGCAGATCCCGCTGCTGGAGCTGCCGCAGGCGCAGTTCCTGCTGATGTCGGCGACGCTCGGCGACGTGCGCCGCTTCGAGGAGGACCTGACCCGCCGGACGGGCCGCCCGACGACGGTGGTGCGCAACACGACCCGCCCGGTGCCGCTGTTCTACGAGTACCGCCGCACCACGATGCACGACACCCTGGAGGAGCTGCTGCAGACCGGCCAGGCGCCGGTCTACGTGGTGCACTTCACGCAGAAGGAGGCGGTGGACCGGGCGCAGTCGCTGATGAGCATCAACATGTGCTCGAAGGCGGAGAAGGACGCCATCGCCGACCTGATCGGCGGCTTCCGCTTCACCACCAAGTTCGGCCGCAACCTGTCCCGTTTCGTGCGCCACGGCATCGGCGTGCACCACGCGGGCATGCTGCCGAAGTACCGCCGGCTGGTCGAACGCCTGGCCCAGGCAGGCCTGTTGAAGGTGATCTGCGGGACGGACACGCTGGGCGTCGGGGTGAACGTGCCGATCCGTACGGTGCTGTTCACGGCGCTGTCCAAGTACGACGGCAACCGGGTGCGGATCCTGCGCGCCCGGGAGTTCCACCAGATCGCAGGCCGGGCCGGCCGGGCCGGGTTCGACACCGTCGGACAGGTGGTGGCGCAGGCGCCCGAGCACGTGATCGAGAACGACAAGGCGATCGCCAAGGCCGGGGACGACCCGAAGAAGAAGCGCAAGGTGGTGCGCAAGAAGGCGCCGGAGGGCTTCGTCGGCTGGACCGAGGAGACCTTCGACAAGCTGATCGGCGCCGACCCGGAGCCGCTGGTCTCCCGGTTCAAGGTGAGCCACGCGATGCTGCTGTCGGTGATCGGCCGCCCCGGCAACGCCTTCGAGGCGATGCGCAAGCTCCTCACCGACAACCACGAGGACCGCGCGGCGCAGCGCCGGCACATCCGCACCGCGATCGCGATCTACCGCTCCCTGCTGCAGGGCGGCGTGGTCGAGCGGCTGCCGGAGCCGGACGCCGAGGGCCGGATCGTGCGCCTCACCCTCGACCTCCAGGAGAACTTCGCGCTCAACCAGCCGCTCTCCACCTTCGCCCTGGCCTCCTTCGAGCTCCTCGACCCGACCTCGCCCTCGTACGCGCTGGACGTGATCTCGGTGGTCGAGGCGACCCTCGACGACCCGCGCCAGATCCTCGCCGCGCAGCAGAACAAGGCGCGCGGCGAGGCCGTCGGCGAGATGAAGCGCGACGGGATCGAGTACGAGGAGCGGATGGAGCGGCTCCAGGAGATCACCTACCCGAAGCCGCTGGAGGAGCTGCTCACCCACGCGTACGAGGTGTACCGCCGGGCGCACCCGTGGATCGGCGACCACGAGCTGAGGCCGAAGTCGGTGGTCCGCGACCTGTACGAGCGGGCGATGACCTTCTCGGACTACGTCGGCTTCTACGAGCTGGCGCGCACCGAGGGCATCGTGCTGCGCTACCTGGCGAGCGCGTACAAGGCGCTGGAGCAGACCGTCCCCGAGGACGTGAAGACCGACGACCTGAAGGACGTCATCGCCTGGCTCGGCGAGCTGGTCCGCCAGGTCGACTCCAGCCTGCTGGACGAGTGGGAGCAGCTGGCCAACCCGACGGACCCGCAGGCCCCCGAGGTGACGCTGGACGACAGGCCGGCGCCGGTGACGGCGAACGCGCGGGCGTTCCGGGTGCTGGTGCGCAACGAGCTGTTCCGCCGGGTCGAGCTGTGCGCGCTGGAGCACTACGAGGAGCTCGCCGAGCTGGACGGCTCGTACGGCTGGGACGCGGACCGCTGGGCGGACGCCATGGACGGGTACTGGGAGGAGTACGACGACCTCGGCACCGGCCCGAACGCGCGCGGCCCCAAGATGCTGATCATCGAGGAGGAGGACTCCGCCTGGCGGGTCCGGCAGATCTTCGACGACCCGGAGGGCGACCACGACTGGGGCATCAGCGCCGAGGTCGACCTGTTCGGCTCCGACGAGGAGGGCCGGGCGGTGCTGCGGGTCACCGCGGTGGACCGGCTGGGCGGCTGACGGGCCGTCAATTCACCTCCCGGGGGCCCGGTTTCGACACGAGCCCCCGGTCCGGTCGGACAGGACCCAGGCGGGGGTCCGGCGCGGACGTCACATCCAGACGAACGGCGCACCCACCGCGTAGGAGAGCGCGCGGGTGGCCTCCTCCAGGGTCTGTTCGGTGCTGGGCGCCTGGCCCGACGACCCCGGGGCCGGGGTGGACGGGGCGCCCGTGCTCGGGCCGGGCGCGCGGGCCTCGCCGAGCCGGGAGTTGGTCACGGTCACGTAGTGGCCGACCGCCTCGACCCGCGGCTCGCCGGCCGCCTTGGGCGCGCCGGACGACGGCGCGGGGGCGGCGTTGGCGTCCGGGAGGATGAAGGCGAGCGCGCCGGGCTTGCCGCGCAGGGTGTCGGCGGCCCGGACGGCGGCGGCCTGGTCGCCGAAGCGCAGGACGGTGACGCTGCTGAGGACCGGGCGGTCCTGGCCGGTGAAGCTGACGGTCAGATAGGCCTGGCAGCCGGTGTCCCTGAGCAGTTCCTGGGTGCGGTCCTGCAGCACCTCGGTGCAGTTGTCGCCCTGCCGGATGCCGTTGCGCCGGGCCTTGTAGGCGCCGACCTCGACCGGGCGCTGGGGCGGGAAGAAGGTGTCCGCGTTGAGCCCCTCGGGGTCGGTGCGCGGCGGCGGGGCGCCCACCACCGGCGGCGTCCCGGCCGCGTCCTTGGTGGACGGGCCGAGCCCGGGTATGTAGTCGCCGGGCATCGGGCGGGTGATGATCCATCCGCCGGCGGCCACCACTCCCACCACGACGACCCAGCTCACCGCCCGGCGGGCCGTCAGCCGCCGCCCCCTGCCACCGACCCGACTGCCGCTCAGGCCCCCGCCTGCGCCGGCGGCCCCGCCGGTCCGCCGCCCTGCCTGGCCGTCCTGGCCCTCTCCCGGAGTCGGGGTGCGCTCCCCCTGCGTGGTCATGGCGCAGATTCTAAGCAACCGTCGGGTGGCGTGGATCACGGGGTGGGCGGTTGCCGATCGCCGCCGCACGCCGGTGCCCGCGACCGCCCTCCGCCCGTACCGGTGACCGCCCTCCGCCGGTTTGCCCGGACCTTCGCCGCGACCGCCGCCTACCGGCGGGTAACCTCCGATTCGCACCAGCGTCAAGCTCGTGACCAGCACCGACGCCGTGAGCTTCGACACTGTGGCAAGTGGCACATCCTTCCGCCGATCTTCTGGCGGGTTTCCTCTGGCGCCATTCGAGCGCCACCAGGCAGGATCGGCCCCATGGATCTGCTCGATACCCTCACCGCCAAGGGCCTGCGCGGCGACGTCCCGACCCGCGAGGAGGCGCTGGCCGTCCTCGCCACCACCGACGACGAACTGCTGGACGTCGTCGCCGCGGCCGGCAAGGTCCGCCGGAGGTGGTTCGGCCGGCGCGTGAAGCTCAACTACCTGGTGAACCTCAAGAGCGGGCTCTGCCCGGAGGACTGCAACTACTGCTCGCAGCGGCTGGGCTCCAAGGCCGAGATCCTCAAGTACACCTGGCTCAAGCCCGACCAGGCCGCCGAGGCGGCCCGCGCCGGGGTGGCCGGCGGCGCCAAGCGCGTGTGCCTGGTCGCCAGCGGCCGCGGCCCCACGGACCGTGACATCGACCGGGTCACCGACACCATGGCCGCCATCCAGGAGGCCGACCCCGAGGTCGAGATCTGCGTCTGCCTCGGCCTGCTCTCCGACAACCAGGCGGAGCGGCTGAAGGCGGCCGGCGCCGACGCCTACAACCACAACCTCAACACCTCCGAGAAGACCTACGGCGACATCACCACCACCCACACCTACGCGGACCGGGTGGACACCGTGAAGAAGGCGCACGGCGCGGGCCTGTCCGCCTGCTCCGGCCTGATCGCCGGCATGGGCGAGAGCGACGAGGACCTGGTCGACGTGGTGTTCGCGCTGCGCGAGCTCGGCTCGGACTCCGTCCCGGTCAACTTCCTGATCCCGTTCGAGGGCACGCCGCTCGCCAAGGAGTGGAACCTCACCCCGCAGCGCTGCCTGCGCATCCTGGCGATGGTCCGCTTCGTCAACCCGGACACCGAGGTGCGGATCGCCGGCGGCCGCGAGGTGCACCTGCGCTCGATGCAGCCGCTCGGCCTGCACCTCGCCAACTCGATCTTCCTCGGCGACTACCTGACCAGCGAGGGCCAGGCCGGGCAGACCGACCTCGACATGATCAAGGACGCCGGGTTCGAGGTCGAAGGCGCCGGCGAGGCCACCCTGCCCCGCCACCGCGCGGACGTCGCGGCGGCCTCCTCCGCCGCGTCGGCTTGCGGCACCGCCGCGTCGGCCTGCGGCAGCGGCGGCGGCTGCGGCCCGTGCGGCGGGCACGCGCACGCCCCGGAGGCGGCCCCGGCCCCGGAGGCGGCCGACGCCCTGACCGCCACCGCGACCGCCATCGAGGCCTCGGGTGACGAGCTGCGCAGCGACCTCGTCAAGGTCCGGCTGCGCGGCGCCGGCACCGAACTCGCGCCCAACGCCTGACCGTTCTGGCAGTTCTGGAGACTGACGCATCATGCCCCAGCTGTCCGCGGACACGCTGCTCGCCCTCGACCGCGCCCACGTCTGGCACCCGTACGGGCCGATGCCCGGCACCGCCACCCCGTACGTGGTCGAATCCGCCTCCGGGGTCCGGCTGCGCCTCGCCGAGCCCGTCGCGGGCGGGCGGCGCGAGCTCGTCGACGGGATGTCGTCCTGGTGGGCGGCCATCCACGGCTACCGGCACCCGGTGCTGGACGAGGCCGTGCGCGAGCAGCTGGGGCGGATGAGCCACGTCATGTTCGGCGGGCTCACCCACGAGCCCGCCGTCCGGCTGGCGGCGACGCTGGTCGAGATCACGCCCGAGCCGCTGCAACACGTCTTCCTCGCCGACTCGGGCTCGGTGGCCGTCGAGGTCGCGATGAAGATGTGCCTCCAGTACTGGCAGTCCACCGGCCGCCCGGCCAAGCGCCGGCTGCTGACCTGGCGCGGCGGGTACCACGGCGACACCTTCCACCCGATGTCCGTCTGCGATCCGGACGGCGGCATGCACCACCTGTGGGGCGGGGTGCTGCCCGGGCAGCTGTTCGCCCCGCAGCCGCCAGCCGGGTTCGACGCCCCGCTCGACGCCGGGTACGCGGCCGAGTTCGAGGAGTTGATGGCCCGGCACGCCGACGAGCTGGCCGCCGTCATCGTCGAACCGGTGGTGCAGGGCGCCGGCGGGATGCAGTTCCACTCCCCCGCCTACCTGCGGATGCTGCGCGAACTCTGCGACCGGTACGGGGTGCTGCTCGTCTTCGACGAGATCGCCACCGGATTCGGCCGCAGCGGCGCGCTGTTCGCCGCCGACCACGCGGGCGTCTCGCCGGACGTGATGTGCCTGGGCAAGGCACTCACCGGCGGCTACCTGACCCTCGCCGCCGCGCTGTGCACCGGCGAGGTCGCCGACGGCATCAGCCGCGGCGAGATGCCGGTGCTCGCGCACGGGCCGACCTTCATGGGCAACCCGCTGGCCTGCGCGGCCGCCAACGCCTCGCTGGAGCTGCTGCTGGGCCAGGACTGGACGGTCGGGGTCAAGCGCATCGAGGCCGGACTGGCCGACGGGCTCACGGCCGCCGCCGGCCTCCCGGGCGTCCGGGACGTCCGGGTCCAGGGCGCCATCGGCGTCGTCCAGTTGGACCACCCGGTGAACGTCCCCGCGGCCACCGAGGCGGCCGCCCGGGCCGGCGTCTGGCTGCGGCCCTTCCGGGACCTGATCTACACCATGCCCCCCTACGTGACGGAGGACGAGGACGTGGCACGCATCGCCGCCGCCGTGACCGCTGCGGCGGTGGCCGGATGAGCGCCCGCATCCTGTTCGTGACGGGCACCAACACGGACGTCGGCAAGACCGTCGCCACGGCGGCGGTCGCCTCGGCCGCGCTGCGGGCCGGTCTGCGGGTCGCGGTGCTCAAGCCCGGACAGACCGGGATCGCCCCCGGCGAGCCCGGTGACGCCGACGAAGTCCGGCGCCTGGCAGGTGAATTGACGATCCGTGAACTCGTCCGCTACCCGGAGCCGCTGGCGCCCGACACCGCCGCCCGGCGGGCCGGGATGCCCTTCCTCTCCCCCGCCGAGGTGGCCGCCGCCGTCGCCGAACTGGCCGCCGCGCACGACCTGGTGCTGGTCGAGGGCGCGGGCGGGCTGCTCGTCCGCTACGACGACGAGGGCCGCACCCTGGCCGACCAGGCGCGGGCCGTCCTGGACGCCGGGCTGTCGGCCGAGGTCCTGCTCGTCGCCTCCGCCGGGCTGGGCACGCTGAACATCGTCGCGCTCTCGGCGGAGGCCCTGGCCGCCCGCCGGCTGCCGCTGGCGGGCGTGCTCGTCGGCTCCTGGCCCGCCGCCCCCGGGCTCGCCGAACGGTGCAACCTCGCCGACCTGCCGCGCTCGGCCGGCGCCCCGCTGCTCGGCGCCCTGCCGCAACGCGCCGCAGCCGCCGCGGACTTCGCCGCCCTCGCCCTCGCCTCGCTCTCCCCCGAGCTGGGCGGCACCTGGAACGCGGAGCACTTCACGCACTCCCACCGACCCGAACGGGCCCCGCTTCGCTCGAAGGGGTGATTCCGGCGCCCGAACCCTGGGTTCGGACGCTACGGGCTCAATACCGTTCCTCCCATGACAGACGGGATGACGGTAGACGAGTCTCTCCGGGCCCTGGCCGCCCTGGAGGCTGCGTGGAAGGACGACGACGAGGCGCTGTCCGCCCTCGCCGCCGGCGGTGCGGACGAGCGGTCGCTCCCGGCGCTGGTCGCCGCGTACGGCGAGCACGCGATGGACACCCTGATGGCCCTGGCCTTCGGCCTGCGGTCCACCATGAGCGACGAGGAGATCGCCGAGCTCTCCGACGCGGTGAGCTCCAACATCGGCGCCCGGATGAGCGCCCTGCTCACCCAGGCCCTGAAGACCTGGGGCGCCCTCGCGCCCCCGGACGACCTGGCGGTGACCAAGGCCATCGCCCGCGCGGTGATCGACTCCATGCGCGCCGTGACCGAGGACCCGAGCCAGACCGAGGTCCTCCCCCTGCTGGCGACCTTCCGCAGCTACGCCCTCAACGGCGCCTGACACCGGAACCTCGGCGCGGGCTTCGAGACCTCTCGAAGCCCGCGCCGTCGTGCCTGCCCCCTCATCGGCCCTCGACGACCATGAAGGTGCCGGTCTCTCCGGTACGTCCCGGCCGGCCCGTCGGTCGGCCCGTCGGTCGGCCCGCCGGCCGGCCCCCTGCCGTCACGGTGGCAACCCACCTCGCGTTCGGTAAACCGAACGTCACGCACGGGCGGGCGAACCGCTGCGGCTCAACACGGCCAGCAGGGCCAGCACGGCTAGTGCCACGGCGTAGGGCCCGAGGCCGGCCATGGCGAGGGCTCCGGCGAGGGGCGTGGTGAGACCCGCTCCGCCAGGTGCAGCCGCTGCTCCGCCCGGTGGTGCAGGATCAGCACCGAGCGCACCGGCTCGCCGTCCAACGCGGTGTACGCGTGCGGGAGCGAGGCGTCGAAGCCGACGTAGTCCCCCGGCCCGAGCTCGGTCTCGCGCCCGTTCACCCGCACGCCCAGCCGGCCCGCCTGGACGACGGTGTGCTCGGTGCCGACGTGGCCGCCGGAGTCCTGGGTGGCGCCGGGGCGCACCTGCTGGTCGTAGACCTCGAACACCGAGTCCCCGGCCTCGATCCGTTGCAGCGGACGCAGGTCGACGCCCGCACCGCTGATCGCCTCGACGTCGGCGGCGCGGACCACGGTCAGCTCGCCGGCGGGCCGCCCGTCGACCAGGTCGGAGATCGGCACTCCGAGGATCCGGGAGAGCCCGAAGACCGTCTCCAGCGTCGGGTTGCCGGTACCGGACTCCAGTTGGGAGAGCGTCGCCTTGCCGATCCCGGCCCGCCGGGACAGCTCGGAGAGCGACAGCCCGCGCTGGGCCCGGACGCGTTTCAGGTTGGCGGCGAGGACGCCCCGGACGGATCTCTCGGAAACGCTCACGCAGGACCTCTTCTCTCCGGACGCTGTTCGATATACCGTACGGGACGCATGCCGACGGACGGGTCAGCGTAGCGAAGTACCTCGCATCCACCACCCTCACCAGGAGACCGTAGTGACCGAACCCGCCGAGACCATCAAGTACCGGAAGAACGGCCTCACTCGCGGCGTCACCGACGAACTGGCCGAGAACATGAAGCAGGGCTGGGCCGACACCGAGCGCCTCGCCCTGGAGCCGATCCCGCAGGCCGCGCACACCGCCCGCCGCCGCGCCGAGCTGTCCGCGGCCTTCCCCGGCGAGCGCCTGGTCGTCCCGTCCGGCAACCCCAAGGTGCGGGCCAACGACACGGACTACCCGTTCCGCCCGACCTCCGACTACGTCTACCTCACCGGCGACCAGTCCGAGGACGCCGTGCTGGTCCTGGAGCCGACCGGCGACACCGGCCACCTGGCCGCCGTGTACCTGCGCGACCGCTCCGGCCTCGACAACGGCGAGTTCTGGCTGGACAACCACGGCGAGCTGTGGGACGGCCGCCGCAACAGCCTGACCGAGAGCGAGCGGCTGCTCGGCCTGCCCTGCCGGGACGTCCGCACCGTCCGCGCGGACCTGGGCGCCGCCACCGGCCCGGTGCGCCTGCTGCGCGGCCACGACGCGGGCGTCGACGAGGCGCTGCGGGACAAGGTCACGGCCGAACGGGACGAGGAGTTCCGGGTCTTCCTGTCCGGTCAGCGCCTGGTCAAGGACGAGTTCGAGATCGCCGAGCTGCGCTTCGCCTGCGAGGCCACCGCCCGCGGCTTCGAGGACGTGGTGCGGGTCCTCGGCACCGACACCGAGACCGCCGAGCGGCTGATCGAGGGCACCTTCTTCGTCCGGGCCCGGATCGAGGGCAACAACGTCGGCTACGGCACCATCGCCGCGGCCGGCCCGCACGCCACCACGATGCACTGGGTGCGCAACGACGGCCGCGCCCGGCCGGGCGAGCTGCTGCTGCTCGACGCGGGCGTGGAGACCAACCGGCTGTACACCGCCGACGTCACCCGCACCCTGCCGATCGACGGCCGGTTCACCGCGCTCCAGCGCAAGATCTACGACGCCGTGTACGCGGCGCAGGAGGCCGGCATCGCCGCGGTGAGGCCCGGCGCCGACTTCCGCGACTTCCACCGTGCCGCCCAGCGCGAGCTCGCCGAACACCTCACATCCTGGGGCCTGTTCGGCGACCTCACCGCCGACAAGGTGTACGAGCTGGGCCTGCACCGCCGCTTCACCCTGGCCGGCACCGGCCACATGCTCGGCCTCGACGTCCACGACTGCGCCCACTCGCGCACCGAGGAGCACGTCGACGGCCCGCTGGAGCCGGGCATGGTGCTCACCGTCGAGCCGGGCATCTACTTCCAGCAGAACGATCTGACCGTGCCCGAGGAGTACCGCGGCATCGGCGTCCGGATCGAGGACGACATCCTGGTCACCGAGGGCGGCAACGAGAACCTGTCGGCCGGCCTGCCCCGTACCTCCACCGAGGTCGAGGCCTGGCTCGCCGAGCTGCGCGGCTGAGCCCGGACAACGCCGTGCGGCACCCGGGCACGTGCCCGGGTGCCGCGCGGTGGCGGCTACTTCAGCTTGCCCAGGGCGGTCGCCACCCGCTGGACGGCGGTGACGACGTCCTCGGGCTGGCGGGCGGTGAAGCACAGGCGGAAGAAGCCGGGCACCGGGTTGTGCATCGCCCCGCCGGGCAGCAGGGTGACCTCGGTGGGCTTGGCGGCGAGGTGCCGAAACAGCCACTCCTCGTCCGGGTCGAGCCCGCCCGGTCCGGCGTCCGGCAGCCCGGCCGTCGCCTCCTGGGCGTGGGCGGAGCGCTTGCCGAGGTACTTGGTGAGGTCGAGCCAGAAGAACTGGGCGGCGTTGTCGCCGGGCCGGTGCACGTACTCGATCCCGGCGGCGTCCAGAGCGGCCTTGACCTTGCCGAAGCTCGTGTTGAGCAGTGTGCGGTACTCCTTCATCGCGTAGGTGGTGTAGAGACCGCTGCCCGGGCCGTTGGCGGGGGCGTCCAGCAGGTACTGGATGACGTAGGTCTTCAGCGAGTCGAAGGGGCTGAACCAGGGCAGCGGATGGGTCGGCTCGGCCGGGTCGTTGTTGCCGAGCATGGTGTCGCGCACGGCCGCGTTCTTGGAGACCACGAAGCCGGTACGGAAGCCGGACAGGCCGAAGTCCTTGGCGAAGCCCCAGACCACGTGGATCCGCTCGGCGTACGTCCGGTACGCGTCCAGGGCCACCGCGCTGGTGAACTTCGTGGTGCTGCTGTCGAGTTGGGAGTGGCAGTAGATCTCGTCCGAGATGATGTGCAGGTCGGTGCCCTTGAGCGCCCACCCGTAGATCTCGTCCAGCAGGGCCCGCGGGTAGTTGACGCCCAGCGGGTTGTGCGGGTTGGTGAGGACGAGCAGGCGCGGCGCGCGACCGGCCGCCTTCCGGTCCTCGTAGGCCTTCTTGAGCAGCGCCAGGGTGAGCCGGTACCGGTCCGCCCCCGTGGTCGGCAGGTTCACCGGGACGCACTTCAGCTTGGGCCGTTCCTGGAAGGACCAGTTGAAGCCCTGCCAGTACGGCGCGGGGATCAGCACCTCGTCGCCGTCCTTGAGCGGCGGGCCGACCGGGTCGGCACCCTTGAGCGCGAAGGCGATGCACTCCAGCGCCGAGGCGACCCCGGCCACCCCGAACACGTACTTCGCCTCGACGACCTTGACGTCGAACGCCCGGGCGAGCAGCTTCGCGACCTGCTCGCGCAGCTCCGGGGTGCCGGCCGGGGGGCTGTACTGGATGTTCCGCTCGGGGATCAACTGGATGTTGTCGAAGATCTTCTTCTTCATCGAGTGGTGGAAGAGGAGGACGTTCTCCGCGACGGACAGGTCGATCGCGGTCTCGGAGGCGAGATGGTTGCGGTAGTAGGCGAGGGCCTGCTCCAGGTCGGGCTGGCGGGCGAGGATCTCGGCGGCGGCCTCGGGCGAGGCGAGGGTGCGGGTGTCGTCGGTCATGGCGGTCCTTCTCCGGGTGTCGCGGGGTGCGCTGGGCGGCGTGCCGGAACACAGTCGTTCGCACCCGCATCGGCCTCAGCGGACCACGCACCGGAGGCGGCCGCCAGCGCTCGGCGGCCGTCCGGACGGGGCGGGATCAGGCGGTCAGCGGCTTGACCCAGCGGCTCCACCGCGGTTCGGGGCGGTAGCCGGCGGCCTTCCAGGCGCGGTGGCCGAGGGCGTTGTCGTCCAGCACCATGGCGTCCGCGCGGCGACCGCCGAGCGCGGCGAAGCGTTCCTCGGCGGCGGCGAGCAGGGCGGCGCCGATGCCCCGGCGGCGGTGGTCGGGGTCGACGGCGAGCCGGTAGAGGTGGCAACGCCAGCCGTCCCAGCCAGCGATCACGGTGCCGAGGACGGCGACCGGGTCGTCCGCCGGGGTGGCGACGATGAGGCACTCCGGGTCCCGGGCGAGCAGCGCGGCCACGCCCGGGGCGTCGTCCGTGATGCTGGCGCCCTTCGCCGCCCGGGCCCAGAGGGCGAGCAGGGCGGGGATCTCGTCGGGGGTGGCGGTGCGCAGGGCGATCTCGTCGGTCATGGCGGCCTGTCTAGCAGGCGGTTCCGCCCGGCGGCCGGGAATTCCGCAGCGTGGACGGAACTCCACGGCGTGGACGGGCGGGCCGTCAGCCCAGCCGCCACACCGTGGTGGTCTTGACGGCGGTGTCCTCCAGGTCGGCGACGACCGGCACCTGGTAGGCGGCCAGCGCGGTGAACCGTTCCCGGGGCAGGTAGGCCCGGCCGGGGTCGCCGACGATGACGGTGGCACCGCGTGCGGCGGCCCGTTCGAGGAAGGGCAGGAAGCGGGCGGCCATGGCCCGTTCGTAGAAGACGTCGCCGGCGAGCACCACGTCGGCCGGGGCGCCGTCGCCGTCCACCAGGTCCACCAGGGCGGCTTCCACGCGCACGCCGTTGGCCTCGGCGTTGAGGCCGATGGCGGCCACCGCGTAGGCGTCGATCTCGGCGGCGCGCACGGACCCGGCGCCGCTCAGCGCGGCCGCGACGGCGACCACTCCGCCCCCGGCGGCCACGTCGAGCACCGCCCGCCCGGCCACCAACTCGGGGTGGTCCAGCACGTGGCGGGCGACGGCCACCCCGCCGGCCCAGGCGAACGCCCAGAACGGCGGCGGCAGTCCGACCTCCCCGCGTGCCAGCTCGGTGGTCTCCCACAGGGTGATCGCGTCCTCGGCCATGTGCAGGCCGACCTCGGGGACGAACGGGACGGGCTTCAGCTCGGTCTCGCGCCGGACGAAGGCGAGGTCGGTCTCCGGCTGATCGGTCTCCGGCTGATCGGTCTCCGGCTCAAGAGTGCGCAGCTCACTCGGCATCCCCGCAGCATAGGGCCCGCGCGGGGTGCTCACGCCCGCCCGGCCGCCCTCCGGAGCCGCCGGAGCCACCGGAGCCGCCGCGTCGACCACGACGGCGGCCGGCCGCACCGCACCGGTGGTCATGAACCGGATGGCCGTACGCCACCGGCCTCGCAGCCCCACGCACCCCAGGCCCCAGGCCGGCGGGCCCCTCCGGCCTCACCCCCGCTCGTCGACCACCCGCCGGATCTTCCCGACCGAGCGCTCCAACGCGTACGGCTCCACCACCTCGACCGCGACCGTGACGCCCACCCCGTCCTTCACCGCCCGGACGATCGCCGCCCGCGCCGCCGCCCGCTGCTCGGCCGGGGCGTCCGGCCGCGCCTCGACCCGGACGGTCATGTGGTCCAGCCGCCCCTGCCGGGTGAGCCGCAGCTGGAAGTGCGGCGCGACGCCCGGGGTCCGCAGCAGGACCTCCTCGATCTGGGTCGGGAAGACGTTCACCCCGCGCAGGATGATCATGTCGTCGCTGCGCCCGGTGACCTTCTCCATCCGCCGGAAGGCCGGCCGCGCGGTGCCGGGCAGCAGCCGGCTCAGGTCGCGGGTGCGGTAGCGGATGACCGGCAGCGCCTCCTTGGTGAGCGAGGTGAAGACCAGTTCGCCGCCCTCGCCGTCGGGCAGCACCCGGTCGGTGAACGGGTCCACGATCTCCGGGTAGAAGTGGTCCTCCCAGATGTGCAGCCCGTCCTTGGTCTCCACGCACTCCTGCGCGACGCCGGGGCCGACCACCTCGGAGAGGCCGTAGATGTCGACGGCGTGCAGGTCGAGCCGTTCCTCGATCTCGCGCCGCATCTCCTCCGTCCACGGCTCGGCGCCGAAGATGCCGATGCGCAGCGAGGTGCTGCGCGGATCGACCCCCTGCTTCTCGAACTCGTCGAGCAGGGTGAGCAGGTAGGAGGGGGTGACCATGATGATCTCGGGCCGGAAGTCCCGGATCAGCTGCACCTGCCGGGCCGTCATGCCGCCGGACGCCGGGATGACGGTGCAACCGGCCCGCTCGGCGCCGTAGTGCGCGCCCAGCCCGCCGGTGAACAGCCCGTAGCCGTACGCGATGTGCACCTTGTGCCCGGGTCTGCCGCCGGCCGCGCGGATCGACCGGGCGACCACGTCGGCCCACATCGACAGGTCGTGCTCGGTGTAGCCGACGACGGTCGGGCGCCCGGTGGTGCCGCTGGAGGCGTGGATCCGGCGGACCTGCTCCATCGGGACGGCGAACATGCCGAACGGGTAGCCCTCGCGCAGGTCGGCCTTGGTGGTGAAGGGGAAGCGGGCGAGGTCGGCCAGGCTGCGGCAGTCCTCGGGGCGGACGCCGGCCGCGTCGAACTTGCGGCGGTACAGCTCGACGTTGTCGTACGCGTGGCGCAGGGTGGCCCGGAGGCGGGTGAGCTGGTGGGCGCGCAGCTCGTCGACGCCCATCCGCTCACCGGCGTCCAGCAGCGCGGACGGGATCGGCTCCCCCAGGCGCCGGGCGGGCACTCCGCCATGCCGTACGGGCTGTTCGCCATGCCGTACGGGCTCCCCGCTCCGGCCGGGCTCTTCGCCGTGTGGGCGCGGGGCGGGTGCGCTGCCGGTCATCGTCGCTCCTTCGCAGGTCGGCCGATACGGGTGCACCGACCGATCGTTCGGTCAGGGTGATCCCACGCCAAGTAACCCAGCGCCCGTACCGGCTGTCAAGGGGTCGCGCGCCGGATCCGGAATGCGAAGTTCCGACCACTTCGGGTGGAGATCGGGTGTCCACCTTGGCTGTCCGATATGAAAATCATTACGGAAGTTTGACCCGTGCACGGCATCACCCGGCCCGGCCACGTGGTTCAGTGGTGCGGTTTCTCCCCCGCACCCCGGAGTGATCACCGTGCCCACGACTCCCGCCCTGGTCAGCGCGCTGCGCGAACTCGGCGACCGACCCGCCGTCGTCGCCGACGGGCGCGCGATCAGCGGCATCGGCCTGCTGCTCGGCGTCTCCCCGCCAGGCGGCCTGCCCCGGACCCTCGCCCAGCGCGTCGCCGCCCACGCCGCGCTGCCGCCCTCCGCCGCCCGCACCGCCGAACAGCGGCTGCGGCACTGGGCTGGCGTCCTCGGCCCGCCGCCCATCCGGCACACCGTGCTCCACCCCGCCACCGACCTCGCCGTCGAACTCGCCCTCGCCACCCTGCTCGCCGGCGGCACCGTCCACTGCGGCGACCCCCAGCAGGACCCCGACCAGCAGCTCGCCGCCCTCGCCGCCAGCGCCACCACCCACCTCAGCCTGCCGTCCGCCCTGCTGTGGCACCTCAGCCGCCGCCCCGACCTGGCCGACCACGACCTCGGCGCCCTGCGGCTCGTCCTGCACGTCGGGCCCGAACCCCGGCAGGACGACGTGTACGCCGCCGTCGACGCCCTCGGCGCCGTCCTCGCGCACGTCCGCGCCCCGCACAGCCACGCCGAGGCCGCCGACCAGCGGCTGCGCACCGCCGCCGACGCCGCCGCGGCCACCGCCTGGAAGCACGCCATCGGCGTCACCACCGAACACGTCCAGGCCTTCGGCACCCACCTCGACCAGGCCGTGCTGGCCGCACTGCTGCTGACCCTCCAGCAGAGCGGCGTCCTCACCGATCCCGGGCGCGGGCACACCGAGGCCGAGATCCTCGCCGCCGCCCTCGTCACCCCCACCCAACGGCCCCGGGTCAGCCGCTGGCTCGACGCCCTCACCCGGCACGGCCTGATCACCCGGCACGACGACGTCCACTACGGCCGGCCCGAACTCACCGCGGCCGAGGTCCGGGAGGCCTGGCGACCCGCCGTCGAGGCCTGGACCGACGGGCTCGGCCCGGTCGCCGTCCTCGACCGGGTCCGGCGCGGCGCGCTCCGGCTGCCCCGGCTGATCACCGGCGAGGAGGCACCCCGCCCGGCCGCCGCCCCGATCCGCTGGGCGGCCGCCCGCGGCTACCTCGGCGCCGCCCTCGGCGCGCTGGTCCGCGGCATCGCCGAGACCCACGACGGGCCGGAGCCGCTGCGCATCCTCGAACTCGGCCAGGACGGCCCCGACTCCACCGTCACCCGGGCCCTCGCCACCCGGCCCCGCCCCGGCGCCGACCACCACCAACTGCCCGACGGCGGCCGCTACGACCTCGTCGTCGCCACCGCGACCGGCCACCCGGACACCGTCGTCCCGGAGTTGGTCGACCAGCTTGCACCCGGCGGGCAGCTGCTGCTGCTCGCGCCCACCGGCGAACAGCTCGACCTGCTGATCACGGGGGACGCCGCGGCCGGCGCCGGCGCCGACTCCCCGGACTGCTCCGCCGCCCCCGCCGCCCCGGCGCTCCCCGCCGCCACCGCCCCCCTCGCTTCGCCGGCCTTCCCGACGCTCCCAGCCCTCCCCACCCTCCCCGCCGAGCGCTGGCGGGCCGCGCTCACCGCCGCCGGCTGCCCGACCGTCCTCACCCTGCCCGAGGACGGGCACCCGATGGGGCTCCTCGGGCAGCGGCTGTTCGCGGCACGGATGCCCTGAGCCGCCGCTACCATCGGGCCGTGTCCGACTCCCCCTTGCAGCGCTCGCCGCTCTCCGCCCGTTCCCGCTGGTCGGTACGGCCCCGGCGGCCCGGCGGCGGGCCGCCCGTGGCCGGGCCGTGAAGCCCGGGTCGTGCACCGCCACCCGATGCGTACCATTTCGATACCGAAGCCTGGATGAGCTGCAAGGATTCTCGCCCCCCGGGCCCACCCCCGGGTAGGCTCCGCTTGTCCTCCGGCCCTGGCGCAGGCGGCCCCGCGCCGCCGTGCCGCGTTCCGGGGGTGGCACACCCCCGCGGGCCATTCGGTGGGCACCGCGCACTCGACACCGCGCGCCAGGGCAGTCGCGCGAACGGCGAAGGGCATCGCATTGGCGGATCGGCTCACCGGAGGAGACTCCTCGCTGCTGCGGCGGATCAACGCGGCGGTCACGCTTCGGGCGCTGCGGACCGGCCACTCCGTGACCCTCACTCAGCTCGTCGGCGAGACCGGGCTCTCCCGCCCGACCGTCGAGGGCGTCATCGAGGGTCTGGTCGAGACCGGGCTGGTCGCCGAGGTCGACCAACCCAAGGAGGACGGCCAGCCCGGCACCGGCCGGCGCGGCCGACCGGCCCGCTGGTTCCGCTTCCGCGCCGAGGCCGGGCACATCCTCGGCATCGAGATCGGCGTGCACGACATCCGCGTCATCCTCGCCGACCTCACCGGCGAGGTGGTGGGCAGTCACTTCAAGCCGGTCGACGAGACCCTGGACGCCGAGGACCGGCTCGCCGCCGTCCGCACCGCCGTCGCCGAGGTCCTGCGCAAGGCCGGTATCTCCCGTGACAACCTCTGGGCCGTCGGCATCGGCACCCCCGGCATCGTCGACCGCGACGGCACCATCCGACTCGGCACCGCCATGCCCGGCTGGACCGGCCTCGACCTCGGTGCCCGGCTGCGGCGCTCCTTCCGCTGCCCCGTCCTGATCGAGAACGACGCCAACCTCGCCGCCATCGCCGAACACTGGCAGGGCGCGGCGGTCGGCGCCGGCGACGTCGTCTTCGTCATGGCCGGCCTCAGCCCCGGCGCCGGATCCCTCATCAACGGCAGGCTGCACCGTGGTCACGGCGGCGCGGCCGGCGAGATCGGCGCCCTCCACCTGCTCGGCCAGGAGGTCACCCCCGAACGCCTCCTCTCCACCACCGGCAAACCGCTCAATCCGCTGGACGAGGCCGCCGTCGCCCGCGTCCTGCGCCTCGCGCGGGAGGGCGACGAGGTCGCGAAGGTCGCCATGGACCGCTTCCTCACCCGTCTCGTTCAGGGCGTCGCCGCGCTCGTCCTCGCCATCGACCCGCAGCTCGTCGTGATCGGCGGCTGGGCGGCCGGGCTCGACGGCGTGCTGGAACCGCTGCGCGAACGCCTCGCCCAGTTCACCCTCCGCGCCCCCGAGGTGGCGCTCGCCGCGCTCGGCTCCGAGGTCGTGGCGATGGGCGCGCTGCGCGTCGCCCTCGACCACGTCGAGGACCAGTTGTTCGCCGTCGACCCGCCGACCACCGGCAACGGCCGGGCCTGACGGGCCCCTGGGCTCAGCCCCGGACCCAGTCCCGGGCTGAGCTCCGGGCTGAACTCCGGACGCATTCCCGGGCTGAGCTCCGGACTGAGCTCCGGACTCAGCCCCACCCGGACAACGACCGAGGCCCGGACGCCAGTCGGGCGTCCGGGCCTCGGCCTGAGGGTGTCGGAAAAATGGTTCAGGAGGCGGTGCGGACCTCGGCCGCAGCACCGACCGGGGTGACCTCGACCAGCCCGGTCTCGCCGAAGGTCAGCTTGCAGGTGTCGGCCCGGTAGGTGGCGACGGCGAGCGCCACCAGGCGGCCGGACGACGCGTACTGGGTGGTCATCACCAGCACCGGCGAACCGGGCGGGCGCTCCAGCAGGGCGGCCTCGTCGGCCTCGGCGACACCCAGCTCGACCGCGCGGGACTCGCCGTCCACCTCCAGCCGCTCCAGCTGGCGCAGCACCGAGCGGGCCCGGTCGCTCTCGGCCCGGAAGCCGGGCAGGTGCGGCAGCGCGGCGGCCGGGACGTGCAGCGACTCGGTGGCCATCGCCCGGCCCTCCACCAGGCGGACCCGGCGGACGGTGTGCACGGTGGCGCCCTCGGCGATGCCGAGGTCCTTGGCCAGCTGCGCCGGGGCGGGGGCGGTGGTGCAGTCGACCGTCCGCCAGGCGTGGTTGCGGCCGGCGCCGGGCCAGCCCTCCTCCTGCCGGTTGACCGGGACGCCGACCCGCGGGGCGGCGATCAGGGTGCCGATCCCCCGGCGGCGCACCAGGCGACCCTCCAGCTCCAGCTGGTCGAGGGCCTGCCGCAGGGTCGCCCGGGCGACCCCGAAGCGGGCGGAGAGCTCGCGCTCGTTGGGCAGGATCTGGCCGGTGGAGAACTCCGAGTCGATGGCCCGCAGCAGCACCGTGCGCAGGTGCCAGTACTTCGGTTCCGGCACCGCCGAAAGCTGTCCAGTCGTCCCCACCGTGTCCTCCACCCTGCTCTGTCCGCCCTGAGGCAAGGAGGGCGGATCCCGAGCCCGCTGTCCGCGGATGCGGCAGGTGGGAGAGCGGGCTTTTATCCGTCCTTCTTTATTAAAGGTCTTTGCAGTAAGCGACCCTAGGGGCTTCGTCCGGAGATGGTCAAGACCAATGGCACGGCTTGGTGCGACCGTCGCACATATTCATGCCGCGTTCACGTCACCCCCCGGCCGGCGCGCGTCACGCTTCGGCGCAGGCCCCGGCACTCGGTAGGCTGCTCGGGTGATCGTGGTGACGAGTGTGAACGTGAACGGAATCCGGGCGGCGGCCAAGAAGGGCTTCGTCGAGTGGCTGGCCGGCACCGAGGCGGACGTGATCTGCCTCCAGGAGGTGCGCTCCGAGCCCGAGCAGCTGCCCGTCGAACTGCGCGACCTCGACGGCTGGCACGCGGCCTGGGCCCCTTCCGCCGCCAAGGGCCGGTCAGGCGTCGCCGTCCTGTCCCGCCAGGAGCCGCAGCGAACCGTCATCGGATTCGGGTCGGAGGAATTCGACAACTCGGGCAGGTACGTCGAAATCGACCTGCCGGGGCTGACCATCGCCAGCCTCTACCTCCCCTCCGGCGAGGTCGGCACCGAGCGCCAGGACGAGAAGGAACGCTTCATGGCGGAATTCCTCGTCCACCTCACCGCCCTCCGCACCCGCGCCGCCGCCGACGGCCGCGAGGTCATCGTCTGCGGCGACTGGAACATCGCCCACCGCCCCGAAGACCTCAAGAACTGGAAGGCCAACCAGAAGTCCGCCGGCTTCCTCCCCGAAGAACGCGCCTGGCTCTCCCGCGTCTACGACGAGGCCGGCTACGTCGACGTCGTCCGCAGCCTCCACCCCGACCGCACCGGCCCCTATTCCTGGTGGTCCTACCGCGGCCGCGCCTTCGACAACGACTCCGGCTGGAGGATCGACCTCCAGGTCGCCACCCCCGGCCTCGCCGCCAAGGCCGTCGAGGCCTACGTCGAACGCGCCGCCACCCACACCGAGCGCTGGAGCGACCACGCCCCCGTCACCGCCGAGTTCGACTTCGACGTTAACTGACCTGCATATTCCTATAGTTGACGAACAAGCAAAAATCGAGCCCTGGGATGACCGCGTGACATCAGTCCAGGGCTCGCTAGCATCGACTCACGTGGCCTGTGCTCGCGCCTGATCGGCCCTGCGGGCAATGGGTCAATGGCGAATCGACCTGCTTTGTAGAACTTTCGGCACCGCCACCAGGCTGGCAGGCCTACGCCGGGCGGCCGTCCTTCCACCCCGAGCGGTGGGTTTACCACGCTCCAGTTGCTGTTGGTGTTCGCGCCCAGGACGCGGAGCAGGTCGGGCCTGCTGTACGGCTGGAGGGCGGCTGCCGTGCGCAGTTGTTCGGCTAGTGCCGTGGCGAGGGCCTCGTGGAGGTACTGGAGGGCCTTGCCGGCGCCAGCGAGTGCGAGCTGCTGGGTGGTCACCGCCGCCCCCGTGCTGACCTGCCTCATCGCCTACAAGACGGCCACCCACACGTACAGCGTCTGGCCGGGCTATCTCGACTCGTTCAAGCAGATCTACGAGGCCGGGCACGACGCCTTCCATCCTCCCCTCTTCTCCCTACTCATGGCCCTCGCCTGCACGATCGGCGCCCAGACCGTACTCGGCGAACTGACCAGCGGTCTGATCCGCACCACCTTCATCGCCGTACCGAACCGCAGCCGGGTACTGCTCGCCAAGGTCGGCATCGTGACCGCCGGACTGACCGTCGTCGGCGCACTCGTCGCCGTGCCGAGCTGGGCCGCCACCCCTGCATGGATCTCGTACGGCGCGTGGGCAGTCGGCTCGGTCGCTGTGATCGTGACGGCCTTCCGCTCCCGCGACCTCTGACGGCGGTCCGCGGCGGACCGAAGCGTCCAGCCCGCACGGACGCGCTGCCCGACACTCCGCTGGACCCGAAAACCTGCGACTACCCGGGCGCGGCGCTGTTCAACGCCCACGCCTCCGCACTGTGGGCGCGCTTGAGGGGATTAGGGGTTGTCGCCAGACGGGCGGGGCGGCAGGCTCGAAGATCAATGACCAGTTACAGCGATGATTGGGGACCCCATGGGAACCGAGAACACCATTGATGCGGATCTGTGGCTGCGGAGGTACCACTCCGCGCCGAGGGCCCGGATCCGGCTGGTCTGTTTCCCCCACGCGGGTGGTTCGGCGAGCTACTACGTCCCGGTCTCCAACGCGCTCTCCCCGGCGCTGGACGTGGTGGCCGTCCAGTACCCCGGTCGGCAGGATCGCCGCGGCGAGCCCTTCGTCGAGACCGTCGAGGAGCTCGCCGACATCCTTGTGGACCTGATAGAGCCGCTGGCCGACCTCCCGCTGGCTCTGTTCGGCCACAGCTTGGGCGCCAGCATCGCCTTTGAGGTGGCCTGCCGTCTGGAGAGCCGGGGGACGGTGCCGTTGGCGCTCTTCGCCTCCGGTCGGCGCGCGCCGAGCCGGGCCCGCGATGAGAGCGTGCACCTGATGGACGACCAGGGCCTGATCGCGGAGATCAAGCAGCTCGGAGGTACGGACGCCAAACTCCTCGGCGACCAGGAGCTGATGGAGATGGTCCTCCCGGCGACCCGCAATGACTACAAGGCCGCCGAGCTCTACCGCTACACCCCCCGCAGCCCGCTCGCGACCGCGATCCACGCGCACATCGGCGTCGACGACCCCAAGGTCAGCCTCGACGAGGCGCAGGCGTGGAAGAAGCACACCACCAGAGCGTTCGAGCTGACCACCTACCCCGGCGGGCACTTCTACCTACAGGACTACGGCCCCCGGGTCATCGAGTCCATCCGCCGGGTCACCTCGGAACTCGCTGAGCTGAGCTGAGCTGACGGCATTCCCGTGCACACCGTGGAACGGCTCGATGGCGAAGCCGGCCGGCGCACATCGCGCCCCGGCCGGCTTCGTCATCGGCGGTGCCGTCCGTTACGGCTCCACCCAGCCATGGCCCGTGGCGATCCGCATCAGGCGCCGCCTGATGTCCAGTATCTGACTACCAGTCAGCCCCGGGCAGCTGGCCAGCAGGGCCTCGGTGACCTCGTCGGAGAAGTCCTTGACGGAGAGCACCTCGCAGGTTCCGTCGTCCAGGTCGTTGCGTGCGTCCGGCGCAGGTGCGTGGGGAACCACCGCCGGACGCGAGTCAGCGCGGGGCGAATAGGGCTCCTGGTCGCCTGCGAGGGAGACGGCCGAGGCCTTGAGTCCACGGTCACCGTCCTCCAGATCGAAGCTCACGAGAACGCCGGGGCCGATCGACGACTTGTCGACCAAGAGGTCGTTGACATGCAGGAAGACATCAGACCCGCCACTGTCGGGTGAGACAAACCCGTACCCTCGAACCTCGTCGAACCGGACAACCTTGCCCAAAGCCATAGCCACACCCCATACCTGAAGCAACACAACTCTTGAACAACACGACCCGCACTGCCCGCCGACCACCAGCCCATCGGACCCGGCAGCCCAGGCTATATACCGGGGAATCCGAGGGACACCCCTGTTGACGGCCGGAGACCAGGGGATGGCATAGGGGTTCCGAGGGGCGAATTGGATCGCATCCGGCTGGCCATCACTGGTCGGCCTCCTCGGCCGCAGGGATGCGAGTGCAGCAGTCGGGGGCCGGACTCGGCTGTCGTGCACTCGCGGTCAAGGATGAACTCCAGTAGCCGGAGTCGGGTGAGGTCGGACAGGGCGCACCTACCGAACTCCGCCTCGGAGAGCGGGATTCCTGCGCTTATGATAGGCAACATGACATCATATCCGCTTGAGCCGAAGGGCACTGGTGGCCTGCGCGCCTCCGACGCGGACCGCGAACGGACTGTGGACTCTCTGCGCGAGGCTGTCGCCGAAGGTCGCCTCGGCATGGCGGAGTTCGAGGAGCGGCTGGAACGCGCCTACCGGACCGTGACCGTCGCGGAACTGCTTCCGCTCACCGAGGACCTGCCCGCAGCCCGCTCCGGTCGGCGCGCCCTGGCCGAGCCGACCGGGACCAACTGGCTCGAACGGATCGGCGGGACGGCCACCTCCCGATGGGCGATCGCCATCATGAGCGGCTTCAACCGCCGGGGCCGCTGGGTCGCGCCGTGCCGTTTCCGGGTCTTCGCGTTCTGGGGTGGCGGGCGGATCGACCTGCGCGAGGCCGACTTTGAGAGCAACGAAACCGTCATTCGGTGTGCGGCGATCATGGGCGGTATCCAGGTTCTGGTCCCGCCGGGGGTCGAGGTCGTCTCACGCGGGCTGGGGGTGATGGGCGGCTTCAGTGATGCGGTTAACGGCCCCGGTGACCCCGGGGCCCCGCGCGTGGTCGTCACCGGTCTCGCCTTCTGGGGCGGCGTGGGTGTCTTCCGCCGACGTACGGACGCCGAACTGGCGCGCCCGGAGCAGGCCCACCAGGCGACCGAAGAGATATCGGCCGGGGAGCGCAAGCCCCTGAACTGACCGAGCGGTCTCGCCTCAGCCGTCACCGCCAAGTGCCGCTGCCTCTCGTTCAGATGGGGTAACAACACCGAGAAACAGCAGTCGAGTTGGGACAACATCTGTTTCGTGATCGCCATACCGGATCACCGAGCCGTTGCCCCCGAAGCCCAGATTGATTCCTTACGGCTTCTTCGTAGCCCGCACCGCTCGCTCTGGACGCCGTCGCCGCCCTCACAGACTGGTCCGCATTCCGTCTCCACGCAAATACGCCTGAGCGCTTCCATGCTCGGCTGCTGGCGCTTGACTCCGTCCACCCGAAGCTGACGGTTCACCGGTCGCCGTCCCATCGTGCCGGGTGGCTGTACCTCGGTAGCATTTGGAAACACTGACGTGGCATCAGGAGTACTGGGGCGCGGCGCCGCCGAACCGGACCGTTGCGACCGACAGTTCATGCAACCGCGTTTTCCGCGGCTGCGCTGCTGGTCGACCTTCTCCCGGCTGGCGCGGGAGAGGTCCCCGCGAAAACCCCGGAAACCGCGGGCACGGTCAGTGGCATCGTTCGCGACCGAGCCCACCTCCCGGCATCAGGGCGACGGGTGGGGCTAGCCCCACCACGACAAGGGGGAGTGCCGGATGGTTCGGCAGCCCTGGGCAGATCAGAATGATCCGTGTTCGATCACGCGACCGCAGCGCCGTACCGCGGGGACCCCCCTCCACGCGGTCACTCTGCGATCGAATACCAGCCGACACCCGAAGGGCTCATCAACGAGCATCAGGCAGCGGCGTAAAACCGCAGCTCACGACGGGGATGCGGCTTCGTCTCGGAACCCAACGACAACGGCATAGACACGGGTATAAGACAAATGTATATTCGAAGGGGCGCGGGGACCGCACCGCGTATTACTGCCGCCAGATTTTGCAGCTGCGAGCTGCCCAGCACACAGGAAGGAGCCGATGTGCGGGTTCAGCCGGAAGTGGGCGTCACTGCCGACATTCTCAAAGATGGATTCCTAGAGCTGTGCTCCACGCCTGCCGGAATCCGCTACCGCTGCGGCCAGGCAGAGGTGGCGATGTGGATCGCACTGCGCCAGCACGACGGCCAGCCGGAGGTGGCAGCCGACATGCTCGCCAAGTTATGGGGGACGGATCCGGCCAACATGCGAGTCAACTTCTCATCATGGATCAATGAGCTGCGGAACGCTGGCCTGGTACGCGTCGAACCGTAACGGCAGAGCAGCAGCTCATTCCGGACTCGGTGCCGCAATTCCTGATTGGTCAGCCCCGAGACCTGGCCGTGGGTTGCCTATGAGTAGCAGAGCCGGCTGGTACTCGCTGCGCGCGAGCACCAGCCGACACAGGGGTCACGGACGCTCTTCGAGCTCGTGATCCAGAATATCGAAAAGTTCACTCACGCTTGCGGCAGCCAGATTGTCCTCCGGTGCCGCGTCATCTCGGCCATCGCCCCAGCTGGCGAGCAAGGCACGGAGCTTCGTGGCCACTCGCGCGTGCCCGACCTCCTCGGGATCGGTTGACAGCAGCGCCAGTTCCAACTGCGTCAAAAGCATGTCGAGTGTGCTTGGTCCAGTCCCCACTCCAGCCAACTCATCCACGAGGTGGTCGACCAGAGCATGTGGAGTGGGATAGTCGAAGATCAACGTTGTAGGCAGCCTCAGCCCCATGGCAGCGTTGAGGCTGGTCCGCAACTCCACCGCCGTCAGCGAATCGAAGCCGAGGTCGAGGAAGCCCCGGTCGGCCGAAACGTCAGAAGTCGTGGTGTGACCCAGAACCGCGGCGACCCGCATACGAACCAGGTCCAACAGTGCCTCACGTTGCACTTCAGAGGTCATCTCGGCGAGCTGGTCACGTAGGTTCGAGGGCCTGGCCTCGGCAATACGCCGTGGGCCGCTGCCAGCCTGCGCCCGGAACAGGGGGTGCACCGCCGCGCCCTCCGCCCGCAGCGGGCGAAGGCCCACCGGCAACGCCAGCACGTCCACGGCACCTGCGGCCATGGCGGCAGCCAGAGCCGTGGGGGCACTCTCGACGGCAAGCCGACGTGTGCCCAATTCCCAGGTCACGGACACCGCAGTGCCCCCTTGGCCGGCGATCTGCCCGGCGAACGCGGCGGCAAACGCGCATGCACCACCGACCAGGACCAACGCCACCGACTCGTGGTCGCGGATCAGGTCCCGCAGCAGGTGGGCGATCTCCGGTTCACCCGGTGCGATGACGGTGAGCTGAGCATCCCCACGCCACTCGGCCAATGCCCGAACCAGCGCCTCGGGTTCCGCTGCCTCGGCGCGGAGGGTGATCCCGGGAAGTGCACCCAGCTGTCGCGCGAGTGCCTCATCACCCCCGACGAGGAGCACGGCACCGGAGAGCGCGATCTCACCAGTCACCGGCACTGTGACCGCACGAGGCACGAACACCCTGCCGTCACGAACGGCCAGTTCGGGCTCGTCCACGGCGAGCAAGGCCTCCAAGGGCAGCGTGTCCCCAGCGACGTCGACCAGTGTGACTCGCCTCGATGCCTCTTCCTGAGCAGGCCGGAGTAGGTCCCAAACCAACGCCTGCGCCGGGTCGGCGGTCTCCTCGCCCACCGTGACCGCGCCCCGGGTCACCACGACCAACCGGGACGCAGCCAGGCGAGGGTCGGCCAGGCAGTCGCGGACGACCCGCACTGCCCGCTCGGCCTCGGCGGCCGGCTCGACCGATGGCGGCACCGCGACCCCGGCGAGCAGCACCTCCGGCGCGGCCCCACCCAGTTCGTCATGGTCGACGTGGTGCGGCAGGTCCGGCAGGTCCGGCAGGAGCGACTTCTCGCCCAGCACGGCGTACCGCCCTGCTGGCAGGCCCGCCGCTGTATCCGCCTCCTGCCAACGCACCCTGAACAGCGACACTCCGGCCCGCTGTGCGGGCACCTGGTCCGCAGTTACCGGGCGCGTCTCGACCACATCGGCGGAGGCCACCGGTGCGCCCGTGGTGTCGGCGATCTCCAGGGCGTAGCCGTGCCCACTCTGCCGCAGGCGCACCCGCACCGCAGTAGCACCAGCCGCGTGCACCCGCAGACCCCGGCAGGCCGCCATGATCAGCGGCTCGGCACCGTCCTGCGCGACCGCCAGCGCGTGTACGCTCGCGTCGAGCAACACCGGATGCAGCAGATAGTCGCCAGTCTCGGTCTCGGGGTCGAGCGCGATCTCGGCGTAGACCTCCGTACCACGCCGCCACAGCCGGCCGCTGCGGAGTGGCGCGATCCCGTACTCGGTCCCACCCGTAGCCAGTCGCGCGTACCCGGGGTCCACCTCAACAGGGATGGCACCGGCGGGTGGCCACTCGGTGAGGGCGAACGTGGCATCGGCCGACTGGTCGACGAGCGTGCCGCTGGCGTGCCGCACCCAGTCGAGGCCGTCCTCGCTGCTGTGCACGGTGACCGGGAGGGCGTCGCCGCCCGATGCCTGTGCGCCCACCACGACACACACCGCGATGTCACCGGTTTCAGGTAGCACTAGCGGCGTCTCCAGGCTCAGGTCCTCGAGCACGGGGCGCCCGGCCCTCTCGCCGGCGTGTAGTGCGATCTCGGCCAGGGCCGCGGCGGGCACCACCGCGTTGCCCAGCAGCCGGTAGCCGGCCTGCCAGGGCACGGTCGTCACCGAAAGCCGCCCGGTCAGCACCAGGCCCCCGGTGTCGGGCAGCGTCACGACGGCGCCGAGTAGCGGGTGTTCCGCCGGTGTCTGACCAACGCTGGCGAGGTTGTTCCCACTGGCCGGGTCAAGCCAGTACCGCCGCCGCTGAAACGCGTAGGTCGGCAGCTCCATCTGCCGCATGCCGCTGACCGGGAAGTAGGCCGACCAGTCGACCTCGACGCCGGCGATGTGGAGCCGGCCGATCGCAGCAGTCAGGGTGTGCGCCTCAGGACGGTTCGCGCGCAGCGCCGCGACCGTGACCGCATCCTCGGGCAGCGTCAGCCGCGCCATACCGGACAGGACGCCGTCGGGGCCCAACTCCACGAACCGCGTGACGCCGCATTCCCGGAGGAACCGAACGCAATCGCCGAAGCGCACCGGCTCGCGCACGTGCCGGGCCCAGTACTCAGCCCGGGCCACGTCGGCCAATGCGCCGGTCACGTTGGAGACCACCGGGATGCGCGGCTCAGCGAACGACAACGTGTCGAGCTCGGAACGGAACTCCGCCAGCATCGGTTCCATCAGCGCGGAATGGAAAGCGTGCGAGACCCGCAGCCGCGAGATCCTGCGGCCCATCCCCGCGAACCGGGCGGCTAGGGAGGTCACCGCCGTGTCCTCCCCGGAGACGACGACCGCGTCCGGGCCGTTGACCGCAGCGATGTCCACTTCCGGGGTCAGCAGCGGCAGCACCTCGGCCTCGGTCGCCTGGATCGCGATCATCGCGCCGCCTGGCGGCAGGGCCTGCATCAACCGGCCCCGAGCCACAACCAGCTTCGCCGCGTCGGCCAGCGAGAACACGCCCGCCACGTGCGCGGCGGCGATCTCGCCGATCGAGTGGCCCGCGAGGTAATCGGGCCGTACCCCCCACGACTCAAACAGCCTGAATAGCGCTACCTCAACCGCGAACAGGCCGGCCTGGCTATAGCGGGTCTCGTCCAGTAGCGCCTCGTCGCTGCCCCAGACCACCTCGCGCAGCGACCTGCCGAGGTGGCGATCCAGCTCGGCGACGACCGTGTCGAACGCCTCGGCGAACACCGGGAACGCCGCGTGCGCAGCTCGGCCCATTCCCAAGCGCTGTGCTCCCTGCCCGGTGCACAGGAACGCCGTGGCACCCGGCAGCCCCGTCCCGGTGGCCACCGCAGTCGACGGGGTGCCCTCTGCCAGCGCCGCGAGCCCGGCCAGCAGGTTCTCGCGGTCGCCGGTGAGAACAGCTCGGTGTTCCAGCCGTGCGCGGGCGGTCAGCGACCACGCCACGTCCACCGGCCGCCAGGTTGGTGCCGCGTCGAGATACGCCGCGAGCCGCGCGGCCTGCGCGGCCAGCGCCTGCTCGCTCGCCCCGGACACCGCCCAGGGCACCACCTCTGGCTCCCCGCTCTTGGCGCCCTCCGCGCCGTCGACAGTGGATTGGACGTCGGGTGCCTGTTCAAGGATCACGTGGGCATTGGTACCGCTGAAGCCGAAAGAGGATACGCCGGCCCGGCGCGGCCGGTCGTGCTTCGGCCACGGCTGGGCAGTCGACAGCAGCGAGACGGCTCCCGACTTCCAGTCCACGTGCGGGGTCGGCTCGCCCAGGTGCAGGGTCCGGGGCGCCACGCCGTGCCTGATCGCCTGCACCATCTTGATCACTCCACCGACCCCCGCGGCCGCCTGGCTGTGGCCGAGGTTCGACTTCAGCGAACCGAGCAGCAGGGGCTCACCGCTGCTCGGTCGGTCCTGACCGTAAGTGGCCAGCAGCGCCTGCGCCTCGATCGGGTCGCCCAGCCGGGTACCGGTGCCGTGCGCTTCGACTACGTCGATGTCGGCGGGTGCGAGATTGGCGTCGGCCAGCGCGGCCCTGATCACTCGCTGTTGAGACGGCCCGTTCGGGGTACTGATCCCGCTCGACGCGCCGTCGGAGTTGACCGCACTGCCACGCACCACCGCGAGTACCGGGTGGTTGTGGCGCCGCGCATCCGAGAGCCGTTCCAGCACCAGCACGCCCACGCCCTCGGAGAAGCCGGTGCCATCGGCGTCGGCTGAGAACGACTTGCACCGGCCGTTGCCGGCCATGCCACGCTGGTGGCTGAAATAGACGAACATGTCCGGTTCGGTCATGACGGTGACGCCGCCGGCCAGGGCCAGTGCGCACTCGCCGCTGCGGAGCGACCGCATGGCCAGGTGCAGGGCGACCAAGGACGACGAGCAAGCCGTGTCCACTGACACGGCCGGACCCTCCAGACCGAGGGTGAACGCCACGCGGCCGGTGACGAGACTGCCGTCGCTGGTGCCGGCCCCGTAGTCGTGGTACATCACCCCGGCGAAAACACCGGTCCGACTGCCCTTGAGCGACGTCGGGTCCATGGCGGCCCGCTCCAGCGCCTCCCACGACGTCTCCAGCAGCAACCGCTGCTGAGGGTCCATCAGTCGCGCCTCGCGGGGTGAGACGCCGAACAGTCCGGCGTCGAACTCGGCCATGTCGGGCAGGAACCCGCCCTCCAGGCTGTTGCTCTTGCCCGGCTTACCCGGATGTGGGTCGTAGAGCGTGGCCAAATCCCATCCACGGTCATCCGGGAACGGAGTGATCGCGTCCCGGCCCTCCGCCACCAGGTCCCACAAGCCCTCCGGAGATGCCACCTCGCCGGGGTACCGGCAGGCCATACCGACGATGGCGACCGGCTCGGAGACGGCCAGCCGGGCATTCTCCTGGCGCAGCCGCTCATTCTCGAGCATGGAACTGCGCAGCGCCTCGACAATGCGTTCGACCGAGCTATCCACGATCTCCCCCTGTTCCATTCGGTTCGCCGCCCGCGAGCGCTGCGCGCACCAGGTCGTCGATGTCCATCGTCCGAATCTGGGCGCTGCGGTCCTCGGTCTCATCGTGCGGCTGTGTGACCTGCGGCTGCGACCGCCCCGCCTCGGGGGTGGCCAGCGCCAACAGGGCGTCCAGCAGATTGGCCTCGCGGAGCCGGTCCAACGGGATCGAGTGCAGCGCCCGCCTCACCTCGTCATCGTCCGGTGCCGGCAGATCCGGCAGCAGCTCCTCGAGCAGGAACTCGGCCAGGGCGGCCGGGTTCGGGTAGTCGAACATCATCGTGGCGGGCAATCGCAACCCGGTGGCCGCCTGTAGGCGGTTGCGCAGGTCGAGTGCGGCCAGCGAGTCAAGGCCGACTTCGGTGAATCCCTTGCCGACATCTATCGACTCCGGGGCGTCGCGGCTGACCATCGACATCTCGACGCGAATCACGTCGAGTACGGCCTGCCTACGCCCGCCCTCACTCAACGGGCCGAGCCGCCGCACCAGCGCCTCCGGTCCCTCCTCGCTGACAACCGCTGGGGCCACCATGGCAGTTGCCCTCACCGGAGTCCGGGTGCGGCCCGGCGCGGCGAGCACGTCCCGCAGCAGTGTCGGCGGCTGCCCCGGCACTGACCTGCCGGCCTCGGCGTCCACCCGGAGAGGCATCAGCATCGGCTCGTCCAGGGTGATCGCCTCGTCGAACAGAGCCAGCCCCTCCTCGGTCGACAGCGCCGGGATGCCCATCGCCCGCAGCCGGGCGAGGTCAGCATCGGTGACGCCGCCCCCCAGACCGGTCCTGACCTGCCACAAGCCGAACGCGAGGGCCGAGGCGGGCAGACCGACCGCCGCACGGTACGTCGACAGCGCGTCAAGGAACCTGTTCGCCGCACCGTAGTTGCCCTGTCCGGCGCCGACCACCAGGCCGGCGCATGAGGAGAACAGCACGAACGCCTTCAGGCCCAGTCCCAGGGTCGCCTCGTGCAGATGCCAGGCTGCATCCACCTTCGGCCGGAACACCGCCTCGATCTGCCCGGGGGTCAGCGAGCCGACCATCGCGTTGTCCATCACGGCCGCCGCGTGCACCACCGCGCTCAGCGGGTGCTCGCCAGGCACGTCTGCGAGCAGCCGGTCCACGGCCTCCCGGTCGGACACGTCGCAGGCGACTACGGTGACCTCGGCCCCCAGATCACACAGCTCATCGCGCAGGTCCCTGGCTCCCTCAGCCGCCAACCCACGCCTGCTGGTCAGCAGCAGGTGCCGGACCCCGTGTTCGGCGACCAGGTGCCGGGCCACCAGCGCACCCAGACCACTGGTACCACCGGTAATCAGTACCGTTCCGGTGTCCTCCCACGGCTGCTTGCGCACCACGACACCGGCGGTCACGCGAGCCATCCGGGGCACCCTGACCTCGGCGCCGCGCACGACCGCCTCGGGCTCGCCGCTGGCCACGACCGCGGGCAGAGCCTCATCGGCCTTGGGCGAGGTGTCCGTGTCGACCAGGACGAAGCGCTCCGGGTTCTCTTCCTGCGCCGAGCGGATCAGGCCCCAGACCGGTGCGACAGTCAGGTCGACGGTGTCGGCATCGGTCACCTTCACAGCACCGGTGGTGACGACCATCAGCCGCGAGTTGGCGAAGCGTTCGTCGGCCAGCCAGCCGCGCACCTCGTCGAGCACCCGGTCGGTGACCACCCGTACCCCGGCGGGAACTCCGCCCTCGGCGGCTCCTGCTCCGTCCACGCCGAACACCACGACCTCGGGAACCGATGCTCCACCGTTGACCGCGGCCCGCAGTGCGGCAACGCCGTCGTAGGCGGGGACGGCAAGGCCGAACCGGTTCTCGCCGAGCACCGCCCAGTCGCCCGCACTCGCCGAGTGCAGCCCACCCAACGGCAGCTGGTTCCAGATCATCCGGAACACGCATTCGCGCTCGCCGGTGCCCTTGTTGGCCGCCGCATTCACGCTGGCCGCCGTGACCGGACGGACCACAAGGGACTCGACCGTGGCGACCGGGATGCCCATCGGGTCTGACAGCTCGAGCCGGACCGCGTCAGACCCGCTGCCCTGGTGCGAATCCACCGGGGTGATCCGGACCCGCAGTCGGGACGCGCCGGTGGCGTGCACGGTCATACCGGTCCAGGCGAAGGGCAGTTGGGTACCGCCAACGTCCTGCGGCTTACGGCCGTCCATGAAGTCGGTCGCGCTGAGCGCGGCGTCCAAGATGGACGGGTGCAGGCGGAACGCAGCGGCGTCGTCGACCGCCTGGTCCGGCAGTGCCACCTCGGCGAAGGTCTCCCTGCCTCGCGACCAGATGCCGCGCAGGCCGCGGAACATCGGGCCGTAACCGTAGCCCTGGCTGGTGAGGTAGTCGTACACACCGGAGATGTCCACGGCGCTCGCCCCCGGCGGCGGCCACTCGCCGTGGCCGCCCCCGAAGGTCCCGGTCACCGGCGCCGGTCCGTTCCCGGCAGCCAGCACACCGCTGGCGTGCTTGGTCCACGCCGTGCCGGTGGACGTGCCGTCCGGCCTGGAGTAGACCGCGAAGGAACAGCGGCCGTCCTCGGCCGCCGTGTCCACGACGACCTGGATCGCGGTGCCGCCGGCGGCGGAGATCGGCATGACCGTCTCAATGGTCAGCTCCTCCACCACGTCGCAGCCGATCTCCTCTCCGGCGCGTACGGCCAGTTCGACGTAGGCCGTGCCGGGCAGGATGACCGTGCCGAGCACATCGTGGTCGCCCAGCCAGGGGTGACTGTCCAGGCCCAGCCTGCCGGTCAGTGTCACGCCATCGCCCTCCGGCGAGGCAAGGACTGCGGACAGCAGCGGATGCTCGGCGCTTACCTGGCCGTGCCTGGTGGCATCTCCGTCGACTCCGGCGGAGGCGTCGTCCAGCCAGTAGACGCGCCGGTCGAACGCGTATGTGGGCAACTCGACCCGACTCGCTCCCTGACCGTCGAAGTAGGCGCTCCACTGTGGACTGACACCGACCACGTGCAGCCGTGCCATGGCGGCTAGCAGGGTGGCCACCTCCGGCCGGTCCTTACGAGCGGCCGGAACGATCAGCAGCTCGGGCGCCTCGAGGCCTCCCCTGGTTAGTGCGGTCAGCACCGCGTCCGGGCCTAGCTCGAGGAACCGGGTGACCCGCTGCTCGGCCAGGAATCGCACGGCGTCGGCGAAGCGGACCGGCCTACGCACGTGCTCGACCCAGTATTCCGGCGTGGCCAGCTCGTCGGTCGGGCCGCCAGTGACGGTGGAGACGACAGGGATGGACGCGGTTCCGTACGAGAGACTCTCAGCCACCGCGCGGAACTCGCTCAGCATCGGGTCCATCAGCGGTGAGTGGAACGCGTGCGAGACGGACAGCCTGCCTGTCTTACGTCCCCTGTCAGCGAACCGTGCGGCGATGACGAGGACCTCGTCCTCGGTCCCGGACAGCACCACCGAGGTCGGCCCGTTGATCGCGGCGATGCCCACACACTCGCTCAGGTGAGGCAGGACCTCGTCCTCGGTGGCCTGCACCGCGACCATCGCCCCGCCCTCCGGCAGTACCTGCATCAGCCGGCCCCTGGCGGCGACCAGCTTCGCCGCGTCAGCCAGTGAGAGCACGCCGGCCACGTGCGCCGCCGCGATCTCGCCGATCGAATGCCCGACCAGGTAATCCGGCCGCAGGCCCCACGACTCGACCAGCCGATACAGCGCCACTTCCAGCGCGAACAACCCTGGCTGCGCGTGGACGGTCTGATTGACCAACTCAGGGTCCTCGCCCCAGAGCACGTCGGTCAGCGGCAGATCCAGCTGCTCGTCCAATGCGGCCACCGCCTCGTCGAAGGCCGCAGCGAACACGGGAAAGGCGGCGTGCAGCTCCCGGCCCATGCCCAGGCGCTGGGCGCCCTGCCCGGTGAACTGGAAGGCGACCGCGCCATCGTCGACGCTTCCTGTGGTCACCACATCGGAGTCGGTTCCCGCGGCCAGCGCGGTCAGCCCGGCCAGCGCCGAGTTCACCCCCTCGGCCAGTACCACCGCACGGTGCTCGTGCGCGGCCCTGGTGGTGGCCAGTGAGAAGCCGACGTCCACCAGGTTCTGGTCAGGGTGGGCCTGCAAGTGCGTGACCAGCCGCCGTGCCTGCTCAGGCAGGGCCCTGGCGCTGCGGGCCGATACCACCAGCGGCACCACGGGCGCCGTCACGGGTGGCCGCGGCCTGTCGACCGGAGCCTGCGGCGGAGCCTCCTCGAGGATCAGGTGAGCGTTGGTGCCGCTGAGCCCGAAGGAGGACACACCGGCCCGGCGGGGGCGGTCACCCCGTGGCCAGGCGACCGCCTCGGTCAGCAGCCGGACGTCGCCCTCGGACCAGTCCACCTGCGAGCTGGGCCGGTCCACGTGCAGCGTCCTGGGCAGCAGGTCGTTGCGCATCCCCATCACCATCTTGATGACGCCGCTGACGCCCGCCGCGGCCTGCGCGTGCCCGATGTTGGACTTCACCGAGCCCAGCCACAGCGGCCGGTCCCGGTCCTGGCCGTAGGTGGCCAGCAGCGCCTGCGCCTCGATCGGGTCACCCAGCCGAGTACCAGTGCCATGGCCCTCCACCGCATCCACCTCCGTGGGCGCCAGTCCAGCCGCCGCCAGCGCCTTGCGGATCACTCGCTGCTGGGAGGGGCCGTTGGGAGCGGTGAGCCCGTTCGACGCGCCGTCCTGGTTGATCGCACTGCCTCGCACCACGGCCAGCACCGGGTGCCCGAGGTGGCGGGCGTCGGAGAGCCGTTCGACGAGCAGGATGCCCACACCCTCGCTCCACCCGGTGCCGTCGGCCGTATCGGCGAACGCCTTGCACCTGCCGTCTGGCGAAAGTCCCCGCTGCTGGCTGAAGTCGACGAAGATGTCCGGGGTCGGCATGATCGTCACGCCGCCCGCCAGTGCCATGTCGATCTCTCCGGCGCGCAACGCCTGGCAGGCGGTGTGCAGCGCGACCAGGGACGAGGAGCAGGCCGTGTCAAACGTCACCGCCGGGCCCTCCAGACCGAGGGTGTAGGCGACCCTCCCCGAAGCGATGCTGCCGGCGCTGCCGTTGCCCAGGTAGGGCGAGATGTCCTCGGGTACGGCAGAGAGCCTGCTGCCGTACTCGTGATACATCACACCAACGTAAACACCGGTCTGACTGCCACGCACCGTGTTCGGGTCGATGCCGGCGAGTTCGAACGCCTCCCAGGACGCTTGCAGCAGCAGCCGCTGCTGTGGGTCCATGGCCAGCGCCTCGCGCGACATGATGCCGAAGAAATCCGCGTCGAACTCGCCCGCGTCGTGCACGAATCCGCCGTGGCGGGTGTAGGTCCTGCCCGGACGGCCGGGCTCGGGGTCGAACAGGGCCTCGCCGTCCCAGCCTCGGTCGGTGGGGAACTCGCCGATCGCGTCACGGCCGTCGGCGACCAGTCGCCACAGGTCGTCTGCCGAGCGGACCCCGCCTGGGAAGCGGCAGCTGATCGCGACGATGGCGATGGACTCGTCCTCGGTGGCCGGCGCGTCGGCCACCGCGACCGACGTGGCAGCGGGTGCAGGTCCAGCGAGTCTGGTGGCCAGCAACTCGGCCACCGCGCGGGAGTTGGGGTGGTCGAAGACCAGCGTCGCGGGCAGCCGCAGCCCTGTGGCAGAGATGAGGAGGTTCCGCAGCTCCACGGCGGCCAGCGAATCGAAGCCCAGTTCGCGGAAGGCCCGGTCCGGCTCGATCTGCTCGCCGGATGCGTGGCCCAGCACCGCTGCGACCTGCGCGCGCACCAGCTCCAGCAGGGCGCGGTCGCGTTCCCGGGAGGTCATCCGAATGAGGGACGCCGCCAGGTCGGAGTCGGGTGTCGCCCCGCGGACGCGGCGGCGGGCCGAGCCGCGCGCCAATCCGCGCAGCAACGCGGGAACGTCTTCGGCACGGGCGGCCAGGGCAGCCGGGTCGATCCGCAGTAGGACCGACACTGCGAGATCTGCCCGCAGCCCGGCGTCGAACAATCGCAGTGCCTGCTCCACCGGCAACGCGGGCATGCCCAGACGGCTCATCCGGTCCAGGTCGGCGTCGGTGAGGGTGCCGCCCAGGCCGGTGTCGACCGCCCACATGCCGAAGGCCAGCGCGGTGGCGGGGAGCCCGGCCGCCCGGCGATGGACGGCGAGCGCGTCGAGGAAGACGTTGGCCGCCGCGTAGTCGGCCTGGCCGGCGGCGAGCACGAGCCCGCCGGCGGAGGAGAGCAGTACGAACGCGTCCAGTTCCAACTCGCGGGTGAGTTCGTGCAGGTGCCACGCGGAGTCCGCCTTGGCCCTGAGCACGGACTCGGCCTGCCCGGGGTCCAGGCCCGTGACCACCCCACCGCCGGCAACCGCCGCCGCGTGGACCACGGCCCTGAGCGGGTACGCCCGGTCGATCCCGGCGATCACCTCGGCGAGGGCGTCCCGGTCGGTCACGTCGCAGGCCCGTACCGCGACCCGCGCACCGAGTTCGCGCAGCGCGGCGACGAGCTCGGTGGCCCCTGGTGCGTCCGGTCCACGCCTGCTGACCAGCACCAGGTGTCGCACGCCGTGCTCGGCAACCAGGTGGCGGGCCAGGATGCCGCCAAGTCCGCCGGTACCACCAGTGATCAGCACCGTGCTGTCGGGCTGCCACGGCAGGTTCGCGGCGAACCGCGTGGCACGGACCAGCCTGGGCACGAACGCGACGGTTTCGCGGAGGGCCACCTCGGGTTCCCCGATGGCCACGGCCGGGTGGATCGGCTCGTTGACGGCGTCGGTGTCGACCAGCAGGAAACGGCCCGGGTGCTCCGCCTGTGCCGCCCGCACCAGGCCCCAGACCGGTGCGTGGGCCAGGTTGACGTCCTCACCGGGCCGCACGGGAACCGCGCCGCGAGTGACCACGACCAGTGGCGCCTGCTGTGGCCCGGCCAGCCAGGACCGCAGCTCGGCGAGCACCCGCAGCGCCACCGAACGCACGCCCTCCGGCGTGACCGGGCCGTCTGGGCAGTGGTAGACGGTGTACTCACCCGGCTCACCGGTGGCCTCGGGCGCCCGTATCCAGTCGATCTGGTGCAGCGGCTCGGCTGGATGCGTGGCCAGGGCCTCGGCCGACACAGGCCGGGACACCAGCGACCGCACTGTGGCGACCGGTTGCCCGGTCTGGTCGGCGACCAGAATGCTGGAGACCTCGTCGCCGCGCACACGGTGAATGTGCACGCGCAGCATGGCGGCTCCGGCGGCGTGCAGAACGACACCGTTCCACGAGAACGGGAGCAGCGTCGGTCCGGTGGACACAGTGAGCAGGTCCGCATGCATGGCCGCGTCCAGCAGTGCGGGATGCAAGCCGAACCGCTCGCCCTCGGTGTCCTCCGGCAGCGCGACCTCGGCGAACACGTCCTCGCCGCGCCGCCAGGCCGCACGCAGCCCCTGGAACGCCGGCCCGTATCCGTAACCTCGCTCGGCGAGGGTGTCGTAGGCCCGGTCGAGATCGACCGGTTCCGCTCCCGGGGGCGGCCACTCCCTCAGGTCGAACGAAGCGGCGGTGCTGCCGTTGGCAAGCAGGCCGGTGGCATGCCGGGTCCACTCATCTCCGTTGTGGCCGCGCGAGTGCACGGTAATCGGCCGGGAGCCGGCACTGTCCGGGGCACCGACGACCACCTGCAGGGCCCGGCCACCTCGCCGGGGCAGCACCAACGGGGCCTCCAGGGTCAGCTCCTCGATGACTCCACAGCCGACCTGGTCTCCTGCTCGGATCGCCAATTCGACGAAGCCGGTCCCGGGAAAGAGGATGCCGCCGAGCACTCCGTGATCGGCGAGCCAGGGTTGGGTGTCCACGGAGAGCCTGCCGGTCAGCACCATCGCGCCGGAGGCCGGCGTAACGATGGCCGCGCCCAGCAGCGGGTGCCCGGTGGCCTCCTGACCGACCGCGCCGAGTCCGCCACCCACGGTGTTCGCCGCGTCCAGCCAGTACCGTCGGCGCTGGAAGGCGTAGGTGGGCAGGTCGATCCACCTGCCCGGCCCGAAGAAGACTCGCCAGTCGACCCGCGCGCCCAGGGAGTGCGCACGGCCGAGCCCGGCGATGAGCTCCGCTGCCTCGGACCGGTCGCGGCGCAGTAGCGGGACGAACGCGGCGTCGGCGACCGACTCGGATCCCATCGCCGAGAGCACCGCGTCCGGGCCGACCTCGACGAATATGCCGACCCCGGCCTCGCGCAGGGTTAGCACGGCGTCGGCGAACCGCACGGTGGCCGACACGTGTCCGACCCAGTAGTCAGCGCTACTCCAGTCGTCGGACACACTGCCCGACACCGTGGAGACCACCGGGACCGCAGGTGTGCCGTAGTCCAGCGACTCTGCGACGGTGCGGAAGTCGTCGAGCATCGGGCCCATCAGCGGCGAGTGGAAGGCGTGGGAGACCCGTAGCCGACTGGTCTGGCGGCCCTGTGCAGTGAAATGAGCGGCGATCGCGGTGACGGCGTCCCGCTCGCCGGAGATGACCACCGAGGTCGGCCCGTTGACTGCGGCCAGCGCGGACGTGTCGACCAGTAGCGGCAAGACCTCGTCCTCGGTGGCCTGCACCGCGACCATCGCCCCGCCCTCGGGAAGCGCCTGCATCAGCCGGCCCCTGGCGGCGACCAGCTTCGCCGCGTCAGCCAGTGAGAGCACGCCGGCCACGTGCGCCGCCGCGATCTCGCCGACCGAATGCCCGGCCAGGTGATCCGGCCGCAGGCCCCACGACTCGACCAGCCGATACAGCGCCACCTCCAGCGCGAACAACCCTGGCTGCGCGTAGTCGGTACGGTGCACGGCCTCCGCGTCGGTGCCCCACAGCACCTCGCGGAGTGGGACGTCCACGTGGCGGTCCAGTTCGGCCAACGCCGCGTCGAATGCCTCGGCGAACACCGGGAAACACGTATGCAGCTCACGGCCCATGCCAAGCCGCTGCGTGCCCTGGCCGGTGAACAGGAAGGCGACCTTAGCGTCACCAGCCTTCTCCGGGGCGACCGCACCATCGGCCACCGCCGCCAGACCGGCAACCAGCTCGTCCAGGGTCGTTCCGGTCACGGTTGCGCGGAAGGACAGCGCGGCGCGGGCGGTGGCCAGTGTCCGTCCGGCGGCGGCGATGTCCCCGCCCGTCAGCGTGTCCACCTCGGACCTGAGCCGATCGGCCTGTGCGCGCACCGCCTGCGGGGTCTGGCCGGACAGCACCCATGGCACTGCCTCGGGCCGGTACGGCTCCGGTGCGTCCTCGACCGGCAGCGGCTGTTCGAGGATCAGGTGGGCGTTGGTGCCGCTGATCCCGAAAGAGGAGACTCCGGCCCGGCGCGGTCGGTCGCCGACCGGCCACTCGACCGGCTCGGACAGCAACGACACCGCTCCCGCCGACCAATCCACCTGCGGTGAGGGTTCCTCCGCGTGCAGCGTCCTGGGTAGCACTCCATGCCCCATGGCCTGGACCATCTTGATCACACCCGCCACACCGGCCGCGGCCTGGGTGTGGCCCATGTTCGACTTGATCGACCCCAGCCACAGCGGCCGGTCTGCGGGCCGGTCCTGACCATAGGTGGACAGCAGCGCCTGCGCCTCGATCGGGTCGCCGAGCCGGGTACCGGTGCCGTGGCCCTCCACCGCGTCCACGTCCGCGGGCACCAGCCCGCCGCTGGCCAGGGCCTGCTGGATCACTCGCTGCTGGGAGGGGCCGTTGGGAGCGGTGAGCCCGTTGGACGCGCCGTCGGAGTTGACTGCGGAGCCCCGCAGTACGGCGAGCACGCGGTGACCGTTGCGCCGCGCGTCGGACAGCCGCTCGAGCAGCACCACGCCGACACCTTCCGACCAACCGGTGCCGTCCGCACCGCGGCCGAAGGACCTGCACCGACCGTCGGCGGCCAGCCCGCGCTGCCGGCTCATGTCCACGAAGGTGTCCGGAGTGGACATCACCGTGACACCGCCGACCAGAGCCAGCCCACACTCCCCCCGGCGCAGGGCCTGCGCCGCCCAGTGCATCGCGACCAGCGACGAGGAGCAAGCGGTGTCCACGGTCACCGCAGGTCCCTCCAGCCCCAGTGCGTAGGCGACCCGGCCGGAGACTACGCTGCCCAGGCTGCCATTGCCGTGGTAGTCGGCGATGTGCTCGGGCAGCGGTCCCAGCCGAAGGCCCCAGTCGTGATACATCACGCCGGCGAAGACGCCGGTGTCACTGCCGCGTAGGCTGTGCGGGTCGACCCCGGCCCGCTCAAGCGTCTCCCAGGCCGTTTCCAGCAGCAGACGCTGCTGCGGGTCCATCGCCTGCGCCTCGCGCGGGCTGATGCCGAAAAAGTCCGCGTCGAACTCGGCTGCGTCGTACAGGAAGCCGCCTTCCCGGGCATAGCTCTTGCCCGGCTTGCCCGGTTCCGAGTCGTAGACGTCGGAGTCCCAGCCCCGGTCTGTCGGGAACTCACCGATGACATCAGCGCCCTCGGCGACCACGCGCCAGAGGTCCTCCGGTGAGCGGACGCCGCCAGGGTATCGGCAGGCCATCCCGACGATGGCGATCGGCTCGTCAGCCTCGACGACGGCAGGTGTGCGTCGTGAGGTCTGCTCCTGGTCCGCGCTGCCCAGCTTGGCGGCCAGGTGCGCGACCAGTGCCCTGGGGTTGGGATAGTCGAAGACCAGGGTCGTGGCCAGCCGCAGGCCGGTCGCGGTGTTGAGCCGGTTGCGCAGATCGACTGCGGCCAGCGAGTCGAAGCCCATGTCGGTGAAGGCGCCGGACACATTGATCGCCTCGGCGCCGTCGTGTCCCAGGACCGCGGCCACCTCGGAACGCACCAGATCGAGCAGCTCTTCGCCGAGTTCGGTGGTCGAGCGGCCGTCGAACCGGCCGGCCGGAGCAGGCCGGCCAACCGAGGTTGCGCGCTGGGCGGGGACGAAGCCGCGCAGCAGCGTCGGGACCGGATCGGTCCGCCTGGCCAGAGTGCGGGTGTTCAGCCGGATCGGCATGACGACAGGCTGCTCACCGGCCACGGCCTCGTCCAGCAGCGCCAGATGCTCGGCCACCGACAGCGATTCCAGGCCTAGACGGTCGATGCGGCGCAGCGCGGCCTCGCCCAGCCCTGCCGCCATGCCGCCGACGCCGGTCCACAACCCCCATGCCAACGAAGTAGCGGCCAGCCCGGCGGCGCGGCGGTGCGCGGCCAGGGCGTCGAGGAACACGTTGGCTGCGGCGTAGCTGGCCTGGCCGGCGTTGTCGAGCACGGTCGCGGTCGAGGAGAACAGCACGAAGGCGGTGAGGTCGCGATCGCGGGTCAGCTCGTGCAGGTTCAGGGCACCGTCGACCTTGGGACGCAGTACGGCGTCCATCCGCTGGTCGGTCAGCGAGTCGACCAGTCCGTCGTCGAGCACACCGGCGGCATGCACCACGGCGGTCAGCGGGCTGGTCTGCGGGATGCCGGCCAGCAACGCGGCCAGCGCGTCCCGGTCGGCGACATCGCACGCGACCACGCTGACCTCGGCGCCGAGTTCGGCCAGTTCCTCGCGCAGGCTCTCCGCCCCCGGAGCGGCGAGACCAGCTCGGCTGGTCAGGACAAGCCTGCGCACGCCGTGGACGGCGACCAGGTGGCGGGCCACTTCGGCCCCGATCCCGCCGGTGCCGCCGGTCACGAGCACGGTCCCACCGACGTTCCATGGCGTGGTGTGCCCATGCGCGGTCTCCGAGGCGGTCAACCTCGGCACGAACACCCGGCTGGCACGGACGGCCACTTCGGGCTCGTCGGCGATCTCGGGGGTCGACCCGTCAGTGTCGACCAGGAGGAACCGGCCCGGGTGCTCGGCTTGTGCCGCCCGTACCAAGCCCCATACCGGGGCCTGGGCCAGGTCGGGGGTCTCCCCAGGGGCGACGGCGACGGCTCCGTGTGTCACGATCACCAACTGTTCGGCCCGGTTCTCAGCCACCCAGGCCCGCACCCGCGACAGCACCTCGCCCAGCACCACGCGCACGTCGGCCGCTGGGTCCCCGGTGGAACCGCTCGGGCAGTGGTAGACGGCCCTGACGGCGCCTTCGGCGCTCGTGGTCTTCCCGGTACCGTCGGCGGCACTGCCGGCGAGTGGGGTCCAGCGCACCCGGTACAGCGCATCGCGGCGCGCCGCGCGCAGCTTGTCACCAGCCATGGGTCGAACGACGAAGGAGCCGATGGAGGCGACAGGCGCACCCGTGGCGTCCGCCAGCGCCAGCGACACCTCGTCGGTGCCGGTGGCGGTGACCCGCACGCGCAGTACCGATGTCCCGCTGGCGTGCAGCGACACGTCGGAGAAGGAGAACGGCAGCCGGATATCCGAGGACGGCCGCGTGGCTGCGGCGAAGTCAGTCATCTGCAGGACCGCATCGAGCAGGGCCGGGTGGAGCCCGAAGGCGCCAGCCTCGCCGACGACCGCGGCGGGCAGTTCGACCTCGGCGAACGCCTCACCGTCGCCCTGCCACACTGAGCGCAGTCCCCGGAAGGCTGGCCCGTACTCGTATCCCTGCTCGGCCATGCGTTCGTAGAGGCCGGTGGTGTCCACGCGCCGCGCTCCGGTCGGCGGCCACGCAGTCAGGGCGACTCCGGCGCCCGCCTCGGGAGTGACAAACCCGGTCCCGTGCTGCACCCACGGCGCGCTGCCGCTGCGCGAGTAGATGTCTATGCGTCGGCCGCCGTGATCATCCGGCTCGCCAACGACCACCTGGAGTGTGACCTCGCCCGTCTCGGGCAGCACCAGGGGCGCGGCTAGGGTCAGCTCGGCAAGCCGCGTGCAGCCCGCCTGCGCAGCGGCCTGCAGCGCCAGTTCCACGAACGCCGTCCCCGGCAGCAGTGTCGCCTCCGCGATCATGTGGTCGGCCAACCACGGGTGGGTGCTGGCGCCCACGCGGCCGGTCAGCACCAGGCCGCCGGAGTCGGCCAGACCGACCACCGTGTCGAGGAGCGGGTGGTCCGGCTCCCCGGTTCCGCGTGCGGTCCCGACCCCCCACGGGCTGCTGAGCCAGAACCGCCGCCGTTGGAAGGCATAGGTCGGCAGGTCAACCCGGCGTGCCCCGCTGCTGGCGAAGAAAGCATGCCAATCCACGGCCGCGCCACGCGCGTGCGCAGCGGCGAGCGCGCTCAGCGTCTGGCGGTCCTCGTCGTGCCCGGACCGCATCACCGGGACAAAGCCGACGTCGTCCGTCTCGTCCAGGCAGTCCGGCCCCAGGGCCGACAGCACCGCATCAGGGCCGAGTTCCAGGAAGGTGGACACGCCCTGCGCAGCCAGCTCCCTAACGCTGTCGGCAAATCGGACGGCCTGCCGCACCTGGCGTACCCAGTAGTCCGGCGAGCACAGCTCCTCCGCGGTGGCGAGCCGCCCGGTCACAGTGGAGACAACCGGGATGGACGGCGGCGCGTAGGTCACTATTCGCGCGATTCGGCCGAACTCAGCCAGCATGGGCTCCATCAGTCGCGAGTGGAACGCGTGCGAGACTTGCAGCCGCTTGGTCTTGGCGCCCTGGGCGGCAAACTTCTCGGCGACCGCCAGCACGGTGTCGGTCTCACCCGCGACAACGATCGAGCGAGGACCGTTGACCACGGCGATGTCCACGTTGTCCGTGCTGAGCACGGCCCGGACGTCCGCCTCGGTGGCCTCGATCGCCACCATCGCCCCACCTTCGGGCAGCTCCTGCATCAGCCGGCCACGCGCGGCCACGAGAGTTGCCGCGTCCTCCAGCGACAACACCCCGGCCACATGCGCCGCGGTCAGCTCACCGATCGAGTGCCCGGCCAGGTAGTCCGGGCGCAGACCCCACGACTCCAGCAGCCGGAACAGTCCGACCTCAACTGCGAACAGTGCGGCCTGCGCGTACATGGTCTGATCGAGCAACGAGGCCATCGGCGAGCCCTCCTGGGCCCACAGCACGTCCCACAGGGAGTGGTCCAGTTGCAGATCGAGATGGCCGATGGCCTCGTCGACGGCCTTGGCCATCACCGGGAACCGCTCATAGAGGCGGGTACCCATGCCCAGACGCTGGCTGCCCTGCCCGGTGAACAGGTATGCCAGCCGGCCGGCCGCCCGGCCCCGGAGAACGTCCGGCGCCTGGGCGCCGTCGGTCACCGCGGACAGTCCGCTCAGCACTTCCGCGCGGTCCTGCGCGAGCACGACCGCGCGTACCGGTAACGCCGCCCTGGTGGTGGCCAGGGAGAACCCAAGGTCGTTGTGGTGCAGCCCGTCCCCGGCCATCACCAGCTCGCGCACGCGTGCCGCCTGTGCGCGCAGCGCCACCTCGCTCCTGGCCGAGAGCACCAGCGGCGTCAACTCCTCGGAACGGCTGCCCGGGGCATCGTCCTGCTCGGAACGTGGCGGCTCCTCGATGATGACGTGGGCGTTGGTCCCGCTCACCCCGAACGAGGACACACCGGCCCGACGCAGCCGTTCGGCCTGAGGCCAAGCCACCGGCTCGGTAAGCAGCCGCACGTCGCCCGCGGACCAGTCCACCGCAGGACTGGGCTGGTCCACGTGCAGCGTCCTCGGCAGCACGCCCCTCCGCATCGCCTGAACCATCTTGATCACACCCGCGACGCCGGCGGCGGCCTGGGTGTGTCCGATGTTGGACTTGACCGAGCCCAGCCACAGCGGGCGGTCCCGCTCCTGGCCGTAGGTGGCCAGCAGCGCCTGCGCCTCGATCGGGTCGCCAAGAGTGGTGCCGGTGCCGTGCGCCTCCACCGCGTCCACGTCGGCACCGCTGAGCCCCGCATCGGCCAGCGCCTGCCGGATCACCCGCTGCTGGGCGCGACCGTTGGGGGCGGTGAGACCGTTCGACGCGCCGTCGGAGTTGATCGCCGAACCGCGGACCACGGCCACGATCGGGTGCCCGTTGCGGACCGCGTCGGACAACCGTTCCAGGACGACGACGCCCACACCCTCGGCGAAGCCGGTGCCGTCGGCCGCCGCGGCGAACGCCTTGACCACACCGTCCGGTGCCAGGCCGCGCTGGCGGCTGAATGCGGTGAACGTGCCGGGGCTGCCCATCACGGCGACGCCGCCGGTCAGCGCGAGCGAGCACTCACCGCGCCGCAGTGACTGGACTGCCAGGTGCAGCGCGACCAGCGAGCTGGAGCACGCCGTGTCCACGGTCAGCGTGGGCCCTTCCAGTCCCAGCGAGTAGGCCACCCGGCCGGAGACGACGCTCGGAGTGTTGCCGCTGAGCAGGTAGCCGTCCAGGCCGTCCGGCGCTTCGTGCAGCCGCATCGCGTATTCCTGCGGCTCGGCGCCGATGAACACGCCCGATCGGCTGCCGCGTAGAGAGTCCGGGTTGATTCCGGCCCGCTCCAGTGCTTCCCAGGAGGTCTCCAACACCAGCCGCTGCTGCGGATCCATGGCCAGCGCCTCGCGGGGGCTGATGCCGAAGAACTCCGCGTCGAACTCGGCCGCGTCGTCGAGGAACCCGCCGTGGCGCACGTAGCTGGTGCCCGGGGTGGTCGGGTCCGGGTCGTAGAGGCGGTCGAGGTCCCAGCCCCTGTCGGTGGGGAACGGGCCGATGACGTGCCCGTCAGCGTCGGCCAACCGCCACAGACTCTCCGGCGAGTCCACGCCCCCGGGGAACCGGCAGCCGATGCCGACGATCGCGACCGGCTGATGCGGGTCCCCAGGCACAGGCTCGACGTCGGGGACATCGGTCGGCAGGCCGAGGACCACGGCCCGCAGGTGCTCGGCAAGCAGCTCCGGGGAGGGATGGTCGAAACCCGCGGTGGGCGGCAGCGACAACCCAGCGGCAGCGTTGAGCCGGGCTTGCAGATCGACCAGGCCGAGCGAGTCCAGGCCGCTGTCCCGGAAGGACCGTCCGGGCGCAAGGCCGCCGGCCTCCTCGCCACGTGTGCCACGCAGCACGGCCGAGGCCAGCTCGGTCACCAGGTCGAGCAGCGCGGCACGCTGCTGGCCGACCGGGAGATCCGCGAGTCTGCTGGCCAGATCGCCGGGTGACACAAGGTTTCCAGACTCGCCCATTGGTGATGCACGCTCCAGGCTGTGGGTGGTCCCGTTTTTGGCAGGGATCGGCTGGCGGATCGGCAGGTTATGTGGGAAGAAACGGCTGTTCACACCCCTATGGCCCCCTGATCGACGGGGGTACCGGGGAGTACTCGCTCCGGCGGCTGGTCGAACGTCCGGCGCACGTAGGACAGGTCGGCCAGCAGGTCGGCGGAGGTGATGCGCCGCGTGTGGTGGGTGTCGACGAGCCGGCTCAACGGCAGCCCACCGACGTCGGCCCAGCACAGCCTCCCGTCCGAGGCGATGAAGCTGCGTGTGCGGGCCGCATTGTCGGGGTGGACGCAGTACGGGATGTCGAGCAGGCCTCGGGCGAACGCGCCCAGCAGGGCCCGCCCGACGTTCTGGTCCACCTCGAGCACCGCTTCCACCAGGGCGCGAGCCTCTGCGTAGGTCTGCGAGTCGCCGAACCCGACGAGGCTTCTACTCGTAGCGCTCCCTGCGGCAGGAATCTCACCGGCTGGCAGGGTCGGCAGGATGGCGTCCGCCACCCGGCCCGCGTACTCGAGCGCCGCCACGTTCTCCGCAATGGTGGGGATCCGACGTGACTCGGCCACGGTCTTGACGATGAGCCGGTGCGCGCCGGTGCGCACGGCGAGTTCGGCGGCCTGCCCGAGCAGCCGGTAGGCGCCGTGGTCTGTCGTGGGATACACGCCCATGTAGGCATAGACCACGATGTGGAGGTTGCCGGTGGGAACCAGTTCCGCACACAGGCGCTGCAACGCAAGTACGGCTTCGACGTCCTGCTTCAGGTTGGTCTGCTGGGCGTAGCTGACCGAGATGCTGCGCAGTCCGTGCTGGTGGAAGAACAGCGCCTCCAACACGCTCATCGCCACCAGTTGGCTGGGCGGACACAGCTGCCCGAGCAGGCAACCGCCGAAGGTCTCCAAGTGCGGCTCGACCCCGGTCTCCCGCAGCGCCGCAAAGCGCCGGCAGCACTCCGCCCAGTTGCGCACCGACTCCGCCAGCGGGGTGCGGCCGTAGGGCAGGCAGTAGGACACCGGGCCGCCCTCGGTGGCGGGGATGCCCAGTTCGATGAGCGCGGTGAAGATGTCACCCGGCATCGCGGACCCGTGGCGGACCTGGACCGGAAAGGTGACGTCACGGATACCACCGAGCACTCCCTCGGTGACCGCCCGGGCATGGCTGACGATCGGGTAGCCGTTGAGCGGGGCTCCCTCACGCAGAGCGCTTTCAGCGGCCTCGAGGTCACCGACGCGCGTATAGCTGTCCAGCGTGATGGTACCCACCGTGGTGGCGTCGGCCGCCTTGGTCGCGGCCAGTCCGGCCCGCATCAGCACCGGGTCGCCGAATCCGAGCCGGGGCTGTACCACCAAGGCACCGGCACCGCCCCTGCTCCGGACGAACGCACCGAAGTCCACCGCTCGTACCGGCTCCACCTCCAGATTCACGACCGGTACTCCCCGACCGGGAGTCGGGAGGCTGGACCGCGGAGCGCGTTCACGAACCGGCGGAAGTCACCGATCCCTCGCTGTCCGCCCTGGAAAACCGCGTCGAACCCGGCGGCGAATAACCGCTCGACCTGCCGCGCGTCCAACTCCCCGGCGGTGCCGAGGTTTCCACCGATTACCAGTGGTACGTCCGCGAGCTGCGCGCGGTCCCGCAGCTGCGCGGCCACCCGCAGGCCGTCCGTGTACCCGTGACCGTTGACGCTACCGAGCGCGATCAGCGCCGGGGACAGCTCGAGACAGCGCTCCACCATCACGTCGTCGGGCACGCAGGGGCCCAGATTGACCACCGGATAGCCGAGTTCCTCGATCAGCATCTGCAGGTACGCCAGGTTCCAGGTATGCGCGTCAGAGGCGACCCCACTGACGACCACAGTCGGCCGCTGTCGGATCGGGGCTTCGCGAACCATGATGCTCATCCCTGAGATCCGTTCAGGTCGACCCGCCCGTACTCCAGGCGAGAGGCCGACACGACCTCACCACCCGCCAGCACTACCTCGACCGGGGCGGGACGGCCGAGGAACATCAACAGGCTCGCCGTGGGCCCGTAGGCGCCGACGTTGGGCACCACCACGGTGTCCCCGGCGTGTAGCCGGGGCAGCGGGATCTCCCTGCCCAGTACGTCGCCGGGCGTACACAGCGGCCCGACCAAGCTCGCCTGCTCGGTGTCCGTCCCGGCCTCCAAGCGCACCGACACCGGCAGCAGTCGGCCCAGTCCGGACAGCCCGCCGAGGGTGTTGACGCCGGCGTCGAGAATGACGAACTTGCGGCCCCGGCTCGTTTTCGTGTTGGTCACGCCCGCAACCAGGGTGCCCGCCGCCGCGACCAGGAAGCGGCCCGACTCACAGGCTACCCGCGGTGCCCCCGAACGCCACGAGGGAAGGTGCGTGTCCAGTACCGCCTCGAGTTCCACTCGCAGTTTCGGGTAGCTGCCCCGGCTGCCGGGCATGGCGTAGGGCGCGCTGAAGCCACCACCGATGTCCAAATAGCGCAGGGGGAGTTCAAGCTCGGCCGACAGCCGGCCCGCCAGCTCGATGGTGTGTGTGAACTCCCCGACCAGACTCGTCTCGTCCTTGGCGTTGCTCAGCGGGAAGAAGTGCATGCCGGTGATCCGCACCCCGTCGACCTGTCGCAGCTCGGGCAGCGCCTTGGGCAGAGCCTCGCTATCGAAGCCGAACTGGGACGGCGTCCCGGTCATCCGGATGCTCGTCGTGGCGCTGGCCGTGACACTGTTGACGCGCAGCAAGCAGTCGACCACCACACCGTGCTCACGCGCCACCGCGCCGACGCGCTGGACGTCGGTCACCGAGTCGGTGGAGAACAACCGTACGCCGAGCCCGATCGCCTCGCGCAGTTCATCGGTCGTCTTGCCCGGTCCGGTGTAGAGGCAGTCCGCGCCGGTGAACCCGGCCTCCAGTGCCGCCCGCAGCTCGCCGGTGGAGCTGATCTCCGGCTGGCAGGAGCGGGCACCCTCACGCAGCGCGCGCGCCAACTCGGGGTGCGGGTTGGCCTTCAGGGCGTAGTAGACGTCGAACTCGTCGGGCAACGCCGCGAACAGTTCGTCACGGGCGGCCCTGACATCGTCGAGGTCGTAGACGTACAGCGGAGTGCCGAAACGGTCGGCAAGCTCAGCATAGAGGTTCATTCGCCCGGCCTTCCGAACAGCGCGGCCAGCACCTGGCGCGCGTTCTTGCCATGTTGGGTCAGCGGTAGCTCATCGACGACACGGCAGGCGGCCGGCACCTTCGCCGGTTCCAGTCGCGTCGCCAGTTCCTTGAGGACGACGTGCCCAGCGAGGTCGCTCTCCACGAACACCACCAGGTCCCGGCCCTCCGAGGGCGGCAGCACTGCGGCGGCCCGCACGCCGGGGATGTCCATGGCGGCGGCCTCGATCTCGATCGTGCTCATCCGGATGCCCTTGCGCTTGAACATGTCGTCGCGCCTCCCGTGGAAGTACAGGTATCCGTCGGCGTCGAAGCTGCCGTAGTCGCCGGTGTGCAGACGCCGTTCGCCGGTCCGTGCGTCGCGCTGAAACGTGTGCACGGAGATCTCGGGTGCCCGCCAGTAGCCAGGCATGACGTGCGGGCCGACCGCGACGATCTCGCCCGCCTCCCCCTGGGGCACCGGGTTGCCGTCCTGGTCCAGCAGCAGCACCACGGTGCCCGGCAGCGGTTTGCCGACCGAGCCGGGCCGCTCGGTGTCCTCGTCAACGGGCATGATCGAGATGCGCTTGCACTCGGTCTGGCCGAACTGGCGGACCACGCGGACGCCGGGAAACGCCTCACGCAGCATGGCAATTGTGGTCTCCGGCAGCGCCGCGCCCGTGTTGGTGAACATCCGCACCGGCGCGGGCGGCCCATCATCTCGGCTGGCGAGGGTGGCGATCATGGTGGCGAGTGAGGGCACGATCGGCACGATGGTCGCACCTGTCTCCCGCATCCGCCTGAGCAGCACCAGGTCCGACTCCTCACCGGCGAGCACCAGTTCGGACCGACCCAGGCAAGCCAGAAGTATCTTGTAAAGCCCGTAGTCCCAGGAGAGAGGGAACCGGCAGAACACCACGTCATCGGGCCGGTAGCCCAGCACCGCATTGATGGACCGGGACGCGAAGGCCATCTGCCGGTGTGGGCAGACCACCGCCTTCGGAGCGGCGGTGCTGCCGGAGGTGTAGACCAACGCCGCGATGTCATCCGGCCCGATGCCGGGGTCGAGCGGAACCTCGGTGTCCCCAGTGAGTCGTTCCACCTCCAGCCAGACGTCCTCCACGGCGTGCACTGGAACACCCGTCAGCCCGGCCAGCGTGTCCACAGCTGCCGAGGGCGCGACCACGAGCGCCGGTTCGGCGTTGGCCAGCACCGAGGTGAGATGAAACTCCTTCATCGCCGGGTTGAGCGGGACCAGCACCACCCCGGCCCGCGAGGCGCCGTAGAGCATCGCGCACAGTTCCCGCCGACTCGGCAGCTGGGTCAGCACCCGCTCACCCGGGGATACCCCCTGCACTCGCAGCCACCGCGCGAACGCGTGGCTCATCTGCGCCAGCCGCCGGTAGGTCCAGTGCCCCACCGAGTCCCGGATCGCGGTCGAATCGGGGTATTCCGCGAGGGCCTCGTCCAGCAGGTCGTGAATCAGTTCATTGTGAACAAGGGTGTCACCCTTTTCTCCGGTATTTTTGTGCAAACGATTCCGCATCGCCGCTCCCCGTATTCGCACGAAACAGGTGGCAGTGCCGGACCCGGCACTGGAATGCCCAACCGGAAAACCTACCGAACATGAGCGGCGACCACACCCCCTAACTCCCCTTATCCGGCTCGGCTCACACCCCCGAAGAACCCGCTGGCCAGGGCCCGTCGGTCGACCTTGCGATTGGAATTCAGCGGGAGTTCGTCGACGTGGTGGTAATGTCTCGGCAGCGTCGCCGCCGGGAGAATGCGTTTGAGCTGGCGGGACAGCTCGGCCGGCGATGTCGGGACGCCGGTGTAGAAAACGACCAGTTCCAGCCCCCGCGCCGCCTGCCTGGCCACCGTGGCCGCCTCGACCACGCCCTCGCACGATCGCACCGCATGGTCGATCTCGGCCAGTTCCACCCGCACCCCCTGCACCTGGACCTGTGCGTCCAGCCTGCCGAGGTAGGCCAGGTCGCCGTTGCCGAGTCGACGGACCCGGTCGCCGGTCCGGTACCACCGACGCCCATCAATCTCGGCGAACCGGCCGTGGTCGTCAGCCGGGTCGAGGTAGCCGGCGGTCATCTGCGGCCCGGTCACGCACAGCTCGCCCTCGGTGTCAACGGGTTGACCGTCCTCACCCAGCAGCAGGTGCTCGTGCCCCTCGTGAATCGCCCCGATCGGCACGACACCGTTGACCGCCAGGCCGCGTGACCGCTCCGGCGACCACCTGTGCCGGGTCACCGTCACAGTCAGCTCGGTGGGACCGTACAGGTTCTCCACGACCGAACTCGGCGCGGCGGCCTGCCAGTCGGCGGTGTCATCACACGGCAGCGCCTCGCCGGCGAAGAAGCTCCACCGCAACGTGGGCAGGGCGCCTGGAGCCAATCCGCCCAGTCGGCGAACCAGCGAGATCGCGCTGGGCGTCGAGAACCAAATGGTCAGCCCGCGCTCCGCGGCGAACTCCGGCAGCACCCGGTAGGCGTGCGGCGGGACGACGTGCACGGCCGCTCCGGCGCCCCAAGCGCAGAACAGGTCGAACATCGCACAGTCGAAGTTGAGGTCGAAGGTCTGCGAGAACACGTCGGAGGCGGTGAAGTCGTAGCGCCGGTCGAGCAGGTCGAAGTAGGACAGCGCGCTCACCTGGCTGATCGGCACTCCCTTGGGCGAGCCGGTCGAGCCGGAGGTGAACAGGACATAGGCGATGTCGCCGGGGGGCAGCGGCTCGTGAAGTACCCCCGGGGCCAGCACCGGGACGCTCCCGCCGCCTCCCGGGGCCAGCACTGGCAGGTCCAGCCCCAGCTCTGCCAGGACAGCGGTGCCGCGACCGTCGGCGATCAGCGCGCGCACGCCGGCCGCCTCGATCATCCGCCCGGTCCGCGCCGCGGGGAACTCAGGGTTCAGCGGGACCACCGTCGCCCCCGCGTACAGGGCCGCCAGCAACCCCACGTACCCCTCGATCACCCTGCCTGCCAGCACCCCTACAACTGCCGGCTGTCCGACCGGGCCGTCCAGTAGTGAACCGGCCCAGCACAAAGCGGTTTCGTGCACCTGCGCATAACTCAGCGTTTCGCCTTCAGTGCGAATTGCCACGCCATGTGGCGACTCGGCCAACCCGCGCAAAAAACGCGAGTAAAGCGCCGGTCGAATATCCATTTGCTCCTCCGAGCCCAAATGGGGCGCAATGCTTTCTTCGCTGTGCAACAATGATTCCCCCTGAGTCACCTCGGGGTTCCAGAAAACCATCACGAATCGGAGCCGGCATGTTGGACAAGCAGTTTAATGAGATCCTGCACGGATACCTTCCGTTCCTCGGAACCGACGAGGAACTGTGCCCCGACACGAACCTGCGCGACCTCGGCCTGGACTCTCTGGCGACGGTGGAACTGATGGCCTCCCTCGAGGCCGCGTACGACGGGCGGTTCATCGAGGACGACCTGAATCTGGAGACCTTCACCTCGCCAGGTGTGTTGTGGGCCGCGGTCGAGCGGATGCGCACGCTCGCCTGAGCACCCTCGGCCCGCTCGTACCGATCGCCACGGGCGGGCCTGTCGGCTCAGGCGGCCATGCCGCGCCGTTGGGGACGCAACGCCAGCCGGGGATCGGCAGTAACGACCTCGAAGGCAGCGGTGGTGCAGTGGACCCGGCCGAACAGACTGTCCGATCCGCACACGTAAACCTTGTCAACGCCCCGTTCCCGCAAGGACTGCACGACCTGCGGCCAGTGAACCGCGCGCACGAATCCGTCCAGCAGCATGGCCCGCACCTCCGGGCCGGTGGTGAGCATCCTTCCGTCCTGGTCGGCCACCACCGGGATGGTGGGATCGGCGAAGGTCAGCACGTCGAGGATCTCGGCTTCGACCCGGTCCCGCAGAGCGGTGAACGCCTGCGAGTGCATCGGAGGGCGCATGACATAGAGCGGCAGCCCGCCGTGCGCGCGCACCCGCCGCTGGAACCACTCGAGCCGCCCCTCCCGCAAACACACCATGGTCAGGTCGTGGTCGATGTGGCAGGCGATGTCGTACCACTCGCCCTCCTCGTCCAGCTCCCGCAACAGCTCCGCCCGTATCAGCTCGGGTACGCGGGCAAACGACTGGACCACGATGTCGCGGTGCTCGACGGCAAAGTAGTCCTCCAACACGCGGGCCCAGCGCGAGGTCATCCGCACCGCGTCGGGGAAGGACAGCGCACCGGAGTACACCGCAGCCGCCTTGCCGCCGAAACTCGGCCCAGCGCATATCCCACCGCGCACGCCCTGGGTCTGTTCGACCCACTCGGCCAGCGCGAGGCTGTTGACCAGGAAGGCGAGTTGCGCGTACTCGCTGTAGTCGCCCGGAGTATCGCGGTAGCGATCGACCAAGCTGTAGCCGAGTGTCTCGTCGGCAGTACGCGTCAGCCTGCGGGCCTGGGGGTTGATCAACATGAACTTCGCCACGTCGGCGAAGCGCGTCGGCCCCATGCCCGGAAAAACGACGGCGGTGTCTGTTCCCAATGGACTGCTCCCTTAGACGGTCGAGCCGGCCAGGCTCCCCAGGTACTCGGTCATGACGGCAAGGAAACGCTCCGGCTCCTCCAAGTGCGGGAGATGGCTGGAGGACTCGAAGACCACCCACCGGTTGTCCGGGATCAGTTCGGCGAAGGGACGCACGGTCGCCGGGGTGGCCTCGTCGTGTCGTCCGGACAGGATCAGCGTGGGCACGGCGATGCCGGACAGACAGTCCTCCACCGACCAATCGCGTAGCGTGCCGATCACGTGGAACTCGCTGGGTCCGTTCATGGTGTAGTACACGGTGGGATCGTTGTAGATCTCCATGAACGAGGCCATGAAGTCGCGTGGCCACGGGTCCAGCCGGCAGACGTGCTTGGTGTAGAACTGCCGCATGGCCTCAAAGTACTCGTGGCCCTGGGTGTCCCCGGTCGCTTCGAGCCGCAGCAACGTGTCGTTCACGCCCCCCGGCAGATCCTCCCGCAGCACCTTCATCTCCCGCAGCCACAGCGGGTAGGACGCCGGCGAGTTGGCGACCACCAACCCCCGCAGTCCCTTGGGCTGTACCGATGCGTGCTTGGCGGCGAGCATTCCGCCCCACGACTGTCCGAACAAGACGTAGTCGTCGGCGATGCCCAACCGGGTCAGCAGGTTGTCCAGCTCCGCGAGGAACAGCTCCACGGTCCAGAAGTCCGCGCCCCGGTCCGTCAGATGGCTGGACCCGCCGTTGCCGAGCTGGTCGTAGTGCACCACCGGCCAGCCCTCCTCGGCCAACGCCGCCAAGTTCAGCAGGTAGTCGTGGGTGCTGCCTGGTCCGCCGTGGACCACGACAAGCGGCGGGCGCCCGGCGCCGAGGTCCCCGGTGACCCGGTACCACGTGCGATGCTCCCCGAAGGGCAGTGTTCCCTTGATGTTGGGAGGAAAAGATCGGTCTGGCACGTTCCCACGCTAGGTTCCCCTGGCATCCAGCTGAACCCCTAGCCGCCCCAGACCTGGGGTGAGGCGGCTAGGGGGTTCACCGCGTCAGCCCATGGCGGCGGCCCCCAAGCTGTCCAACCATTCCACGACCGCCTCGGCGGTGGTCGCGGCGTCCTGCTCCACGATGGTGAAGTGCGTACCGGGCACGACCCGTACCTCGTGCGCGGCATCCCATGACCTGGCCACCCAGTCCGACACCTGCCCGGACCCGGCCACGAAGGACGCACCTGCCCGCACAAACAGCACGGGCGTGGACAGCTTCCCCAGTTCGATGTCCGGCAGCAGGTCGACGTACCGGCTCATGGCGGAGAGCCGGACGCTATCGAACCCGCCCAGTGCCTCCTCCTTGGCCAGCAGGCCCAGCGCGAGCGCGTCAAGCACTCCGGACTCGCTCGACGCGCGCGCCTGGTAGGTGTCCAACAGCACAACCCCTGTCGGGCTCGTCCCTGTCCCAGCCTTCTCCAAGCGTTCGGCCACAGCATGTGCCAACACGCCCCCGGAGGAGTAACCGAGCAGCACGAACGGCTCGTCCTCGGCTGCCAGCAGCACCGACTCGGCAAGCACGGCGATCGCCGCCTCCGAGGTGATCGGGAGGGCTTCGCCGCGCGCGAAACCGGGCACCGGTACCGCTGACGTGTTCCGCCCGCCGAGCCGACTGATCAGACGCGCGTGCTGGTGGTTGCCACCAGTGACCATCGGAGTGTTGACGCAGATCAGGCGCGGCGCCCCGGGCCCGGTGGCCAATCGCACCGGCTGCGGCACGCGATCGAGCTCGGCGCGGCTCGCGAACTCCGGACGCAGATCGGCCACAGCCCGCAACAGAGCGAACCCCTTGGTCGCGCCCGCGGACTCCACCGCCGTGCGGAAGAGGGCACTCACGGTGTCGTCTGCCCGGTCGCCATGTGGCCGGCCAGTCGGGCTCGCAGCAAGTTCAGCGTCGAGGAGCCGGGCCAGCCCAACCGGTGTCTTGCTGTCGAACACGGCCATCACGGGCAGCCGCAGACCGGTGACGGTGTCGAGGCTGGTACGCAGTTCCATGGCGGCCAGCGAGTCGAAGCCGATCGCCAGGAATTCACGCTCGGGCTCGACCGCGTCTGGACCGCCGTGCCCGAGCACGGCCGCTGCATGCACCCGCACCAGCTCGACCAGCGCATCCTCGCGCTGACCACCAGTCAGCCCTGCCAACCGCCGCCGCAGCGCGCCCACGTCCACCGCTGCCTTACGTCGCACCGGGCCGCGCGCCAGTCCGGCGAACAGCGGCGGCAGCTCCGCGGCTTCCGCCAGGTCGAGCCTGACCGGTACCACGACTGGCTGCTCGTGCCCGACCGACCGGTCGAACAGCGCCAGTCCCTCGCGGGTCGACAACGCCAGCACCCCGCCCCGCGCCATCCTCCGGCGATCGATTTCGCCGAGGGACTGTGCCATTCCCTCCTGGTCCCACAAGCCCCAGGCCATCGACTGCGCCGGCAGGCCCAGCCCACGCCGGTGAACGGCCAGGGCATCAAGGAACGCATTCGCAGCCGCGTAGTTGCCCTGACCAGGTGCTCCGAACACCCCGGCTGCCGAGGAGAACAGCACGAACGCGGACAGGTCCAGCCCACGGGTCAGCTCATGCAGATTCCACGCCGCGTCCACCTTCGGACGCAGCACCCCGTCCAGACGCTCAGGAGTCAGAGCGGACAGAAGCCCGTCATCGAGTACGCCGGCCACGTGCACCACCCCGGTGAGCGGACGGTCGGTCGGCACCCGGGCCAGCAGTTCGGCGAGTGCCGCCCGGTCAGCAACGTCGCACGCGACGACATCCACCCGTGTGCCGGCTCCGGTCAGCTTCGCAACCAACTCGGTCGCACCGGGTGCGTCCGCGCCTCGCCGACTGGTCAGCAGCAGGCTATCCACGCCGTACTCGGTGACCAGGTGCTCGGCGACCAGAGCCCCGAGCGTTCCGGTCGCCCCAGTGACCAGGACGGTGCCGCCAGCACCGAACGCGCCGACCGGTTCGGCTGCCGCCGTGCGAACCAGGCGGGCGACGTACACCCCTCCCGCACGTACGACGAGTTGGGGCTCACCGGATGCCAGCACACCGGTGAGATCGGTGTCCGGTTCGCCATCGGTATCGACGAGGATGATCCGCCCGGGGTGCTCGGCCTGCGCAGACCGGATCAGACCCCAGACAGCAGCCCCGGCCAGGTTGTCACCTGCCTCCCCGGGCAGCGTGACCGCCTCCCGTGTGACCACCACAAGCCGGGAATCGGCGAACCGTTCGTCCGCCGCCCACGACTGGAGCACTGCCAGCACCCGGTGGGTCGCCGCGCGAGCCGCCTCAGCGTCCGTACCGGACTCGACCGGCAGCACCACGACATCCGGCACGGCGTCCCCGAGTTCGTCCCAGACTGACGCCGACACCGAATCGCCGGCCGGCACCGACACCGTGGACCACTCAACACGGAACAGGGCGTCGCTTCCGAATGCGGCCAGCTGTCCGACCGAGATCGGCCGCAGCGCCAGCGAATTCACCGACGCCACCGGCTTGCCTGCGCCGTCCGCCAACTCCAGCGCCACGGCCGCGTCTTCTGCCGGGCGCACCCGTACCCGTACCGTGGAGGAGCCTGCGGCGTGCAGGCGCACACCCGACCAGGCGAACGGGACCATGGTCTGGCCACTTTCACCGACGGTCAACGCGATCGCGTGCAGGGCGGCGTCCAGCAGCGCGGGGTGCAGACCGAACTCGTCAGCGTGTGCCCCCTCGGGCAGCGCTGCCTCGGCGAAGATCTCCTCGCCGGATCGCCAGGCGGCGCGCAACCCCTGGAACATCGGACCGTAGTTCAACCCGTTGGCGGCCATCGCCTCGTAGAACCCGTCGAGGTTCATCGGTGTCGCGTCCGTCGGCGGCCAGGTGGTCAGCTCGAAAGCCGCCGGTTCCGCCTCGGCGACCAGTACGCCGCTCGCATGTTCCGACCACTCCGCTCCCGGATGCTCCGGACGCGAATACACCCGCACCCGGCGCGCTCTGTCCTCCGGCTCCCCCACCACGACCCGCACCTGGACACCGCCATGCTCAGGCAGCACCAACGGCGCGCCGAGGGTGAGCTCGCCCAGTGCCCCGTAACCGACCTCGTCTGCGGCACGGGCGACCAGTTCCACCATTGCCGCGCCGGGCAGCACAACCGAACCGAGCACCACGTGTTCGGCCAGCCAAGGTTGCGTGCCCAGCGACAGCCGGCCGGTGAAGACCACACCGGCCGAATCCGGCAGCGACACCGCCACGCCCAGCAAGGGGTGCTCCACCCCGTCCAGACCGGCTGACTCGACATCGCTGTATCCCGGTATCCCTTCCAGCCAGTACTTGGTGTGCTGGAAGGCGTAGGTGGGCAGGTCGGTGTGTCGGGCGTGGCTGCCGGCGAAGTAGGCAGGCCAGTCCACCGGGACTCCGGCCGTGTAAGCACGACC